>JADGNT010000496.1 GCA_017883345.1 Candidatus Solibacter sp.
AAGATCGTGTTCACGGCATCGCTGTTGAGTTTTCAGGGCGGCATTACAGTGCCGGGATACGCGGCGGCGAAGGGCGGGGTGGCGCAGTTGACCAAGGCGCTGGCCAACGAGTGGGCGGGGCGCAACGTGCAGGTGAACGCGATCGCGCCGGGGTATATCGCGACCGACAACACGATGGCGCTGCGCGCCGACGCGGCGCGCAATGCGGCGATTCTGGCGCGCATTCCGGCGGGACGCTGGGGCGAAGCGGAGGACTTCGCGGGCGCGGTGGTGTTCCTGGCATCGGCGGCGTCGGACTACGTGAGCGGCACCGTGCTCACGGTGGATGGCGGGTGGATGGGGCGGTAGGGAAAGGCCGATTGGAACTGCTTTGGGGAGATGGAACCAGGGAAGGCGTCCCTTCAACGCAGAGACGCAGCGACGCAGAGATAAGCGCAGAGAAAAGCAAAAACAAGCTCGACGGGGGGAGCAGGATTCGCCCCTTCTCCAGGTGGCGCGCGGAGGGAGCGGAGAACGCGGAGGGAAGCGCTCCCTTACGGTCGCGGCTCGGTTACGTCAAGCGGACGCACCAGGCGGAGCCTGATGCCACGGGCTGTTATGCTGGCGGTAATCATGAAGAGATTTGTCGATCGGGTGGTGGTGGTCACCGGTGCGGGGCACGGCATCGGGCGCGCGGTGGCGGAGCGGTTCGCGGCAGAGGGTGCGCGCGTGGTGGTGAACGATCTGGATCGAGCTCGCGCGGACGAAGTGGCGCGGGCGACGGGCGGGCTGGGGATCGCGGCGGATGTGGCCAGCAAGGCGCAGGTGGATGCGATGTTCGACCGCGCGGAGGCGGAATTCGGACGGGTCGATGTGTTGGTGAATAACGCGGGCAATATTTATGCCGCGCGGCATTTTCTGGAAGGCGACGAGGCGTGGTGGGATCAGGTGCTGGGCGTCAATCTGAAGGGGGCGTTCCTGTGCTCGCATCGCGCGGCGCGAGGCATGGTGCGGCGGCGCTCGGGCGTGATACTCAATATGTCGAGCGGCGGCGCGACGCGGGCGCATCGCGGCAACGTGGCGTACGATGCGTCCAAGGGCGGCATCGAAGCCATGACGCGCGCCATGGCGCTCGATCTGGCGCCCTACGGAGTGCGGGTTAACGCGATCGTGCCGGGACTGATTCGGACCTACGATCTCTCCGGTGAAGCGGCGGCGGAGCGCGGGACGGTGGTCCCGCTGGGGCGGTTGGGCACGCCGGAGGATGTCGCCGGGCCGACAGTGTTCCTGGCGACGGAGGATGCGCGCTACATCACGGGTGCGTGCCTGGTGGTGGATGGCGGGGTGCTGGTGCAGCAGCGCTCGGCGCCGGTGGATACGTTTCCGCTCAGCCGGTTTCCGAAGGTGGAATAGCGGCTACCGGCGGTTGACCAATGTGCGCGGCTCCTGTAAACTGCAACCCATTACACTACTCTTGCGCGCGTTGAGGAAAGCATGAACGAGAACTCTATCGGGCGTCAAACTCTGGCACTGACACTACTGGGCGCCGCCTTACTGGCTTGGCCGGCGATGGCTCAACGGCGCGGCGGCGGGGGCCCGGCGCAGCCGGAAGGGCTCAACTTCCGCTTCATGGGACCGGCGGTGGGGAACCGCATCTCGGCCGCGGCCGGCATCACCGGCGACCCGGCCACCTACTATGTGGGCGCTGCCTCGGGCGGCGTCTGGAAGAGCACCAACAGCGGGCAGAACTGGGCGCCGATCTTCGATAGTCAAACTTCGCAGGCGATCGGCGCACTGGCCGTGGCGCCTACCGATCCCCAGACGGTCTGGGCCGGGACCGGGGAAGCCTGGGCCATCCGGGACAGCGATATGATGGGCGACGGCATCTACAAATCCAGCGACGCCGGCGCCACCTGGAAGAACATGGGGCTGGTGGAGAGCGGACGCATCGGGCGCATCATCGTCCACCCTACGGACGTGAACACGGTGTATGCCTGCGTCGCCGGACGCCTTACCGGGCCGCAGGAAGAGCGCGGAATATTCCGCAGCAAGGATGGCGGCCAGAGCTGGAAGCGCATCCTGTTCGTCAACCCGAACACGGGCTGCTCCGGGCTCTCGCTCGACCCGAAGGACCCGAACTTCATGGTGGCCGGCACCTGGGAAGCCGTCATGCACAGCTACGCGATGCTGAGCGGCGGACCGGGCAGCGGCGTCTACACGTCGCACGACGGCGGCGATACGTGGAAGAAGACGGAGGGGCACGGCATGCCCAAACCGCCGGTGGGTAAGACGGATGTGGCCATCGCGCCGAGCAATGGCAAGCGGGTTTACGCGCTGATCCAGACCGCCGACCAGGGCTCGGTTTGGCGCTCCGACGACGGCGGCGAAAACTGGGCGGTGGTCAACTGGCAGCGCGCCCTGACCGGCCGCGCGGGCTACTACATTCGCCTGGCCGTCAACCCCACGAACGCGGACGAAGTCTTCGTCGCCGACAGCAGTTTCTGGGGTTCGACGGATGCCGGCAAGAGCTTCCGCACGCTGAATTGGGGCGGCGATACGCACGATATCTGGATCGACGGCAAGAACCCCAACCGCATTCTGGTGACGCACGATGGCGGCATGTACATGACCACCGATCACGGGCAGACGTCCAGCCGGGTGACCCTGCCCATCGGGCAGATGTACCACGTGGCAGTGGACTACGACGTGCCTTACAAGATCTACGGCAACATGCAGGATGACGGCACCATGCGCGGAGCGAATAACGTGGTGGAATCCGGTCCCAACGTGCCGGGGATGGGCGACGCCGGCGGCCGCGGCGGCTTTGGCGGCGGACGCGGCGGCGCCGCTACGTGGGAGCACAACCTGGGTGGGTGCGAGAGCGGGTTCACCATCCCGGACCCCACCGACAGCAATATCGTGTGGGCTTCCTGTTACGGCAACGAAGTCACGCGCTACGACGGCAGGACGAAAATGGCGCGTTCGGTGAGCCCTTGGCTGCACACGCTGGATGCGCAGCCCAACCAGGTGAAATACCGCTGCCACTGGACGGCTCCGCTGGCCATCGACCCGTTCGACCACAATACCGTCTACTATGGATGCCAGATGGTTCTGCGCACCACGAACGCCGGTGTGAGCTGGACCGAACTTAGTCCCGATCTTTCGACCAAGGACCCGGCGCGGATTATTCCTTCCGGCGGAATCGTTGGCGATAATCTCGGCCAGTTTTATGGCGAGGTCGTCTTTTCCATCGCGCCCTCAGACGTTCAGAAGGGCCTCATCTGGACGGGAACTAACGATGGGAAGGTGTGGTACACGAAGGACGCAGGCAAGAACTGGAACGATGTCACCAAGAACATCACCGGACTGCCGGCCTGGGGAGTCGTGTCCAAGATCGAGCCGTCGCACTTCGACGCGGCGAGCGCCTACATCTGCGTGGATTTTCACCTGATGGACAACCGCGATCCGTGGGTCTATAAGACCACCGATTTCGGCAAGACGTGGACCAAGATTTCCGGCGGCCTGCCCACTGGCCCGCTGGCCTACGCGCGCGTCGTCGCCGAGAATCCGAACCAGAAGGGCAACCTCTTCGTAGGCACCGGGAACGCGTTCTACTACACGCTGGACGATGGGGCGCACTGGAAGCAGTTGCAGACCGGGCTGCCGGCCGCGCCCGTCTCCTGGGTGGTGGTGCAGAAGGCGGCGCACGATATCGTGCTTTCCACTTATGGCCGCGGCTTGTACATCATGGAAGACATCACGCCGCTGGAGCAGGGCGTGATGGAGACCGCAACCGACAGCACGCCGGAAGTTCGCCTGGTGGCCCCGCGTCCGGCCTACCGCATGGTGCGGGGACAGGCGCGCGCGCAATTCAGCTACGTACTCAAGGCGGCCCCGAAAGCGCCAGTCGAATTCGAGATGCTGGATTCCAAGGGCGCGCTGGTTCGCAAACTGAACTCTGTCGCCAGCGCGCACGCGGGGCTGAACCGCGCGTCCTGGGATCTGCGTTACGAGGCGCCGCCCTTGGTAGCGCTGCGCACCACGCCGCCGGAGAACCCGCACATTTGGGAAGAGCCGCGATTCCAGGGCCAGGAGACGCGGGCCATCACGCATTGGGGCCTCTCGCAGGCGGAAGTGGGTCCGATCGCGGCGCCCGGCCAGTACACCGTGAAGATGACGGTGGATGGGGCGGCGTACACCCAGCCCCTGACCATCCTGCGGACGCCCGATGGCCACGCCGACGACGCCGCGTTGCAGAACAGCGTGAAGATACAACTCAAGGTCCGCGACGATATCACGGCGGTCAGCAACATGACCAACCAGTTGGAGTGGATGCGGCGCCAGTTGGAGGACCAGTCAAAGACGCTAGCCGGGAAGGAGAGCCTGCTCAAACTGATCGACGGGATCGACCGGAAGATGCAGGACGTGGAGTATCAACTGATCACGCGGGCCGATGCGCTGAGCGACGACAAATATTTCCAGACGGCGTACAACCTGTACCAGAACTTTCTCTGGCTGAACGGCGAAATCGGCACCGGCGCGGGCGACGTGCAGGGGTCGGGCGATTGGGGGGCGACGGAGACCGGCATCGGCCTGGTGCTGGATCTCGAAAAAACCCTGGAGAAGGTGAAGGGCGAGTACAAGGGTCTGATGGAGAAGGACGTGCCGGCGTACAACCAGC
>JADGNT010000497.1 GCA_017883345.1 Candidatus Solibacter sp.
ACCGGGGTTACCGGAGCCACCGATATTGAGGTGGTCAGCGGTCTCGCCGAGGGCGATCAGATTGTCACCGGCACCTACCAGGTGATTCGCACCATCCTCAACGAAACGCAGGTAAAAGTGGATAATAAGACTCCGGCAGTAGCGGCCAAGTCGTAGAAACGAGAAATCATCCGATGTCAACAGCAGTCGAGAAGGAACTGATCCAGCGGGGCGAGCAACTCAAGCGGGATGGCATTGTCATCCGCACCTACGATCTCTGGAAGACCTATGTGATGGGCGACCAGGAGATCCACGCGGTATCCGGGGTCGATATCGAAATCAAACGCGGCGAATACGTCGCCATTATGGGACCGTCGGGTTCGGGGAAATCGACCCTGATGAACCTGATCGGGTGCCTCGACACCCCCACCAAGGGTCTGTACTACATCAACGGGAACCTGGTCAGCGAGATGACCGATGACGAGTTGGCGCGCATCCGCAACCGGGAGATCGGTTTCGTTTTCCAGACGTTCAACCTGCTGCCGCGCGCCACGTCGCTGCACAATGTGGAACTTCCGCTGATCTATTCGGGAATGCCGAGCGCCCAGCGTTTGGAGCGCGCCAAACTGGCCATGCGCCAGGTGGATCTGGAAGCGCGCATGTACCACAAGCCCAACGAGCTTTCGGGCGGCCAGCGGCAGCGCGTCGCGGTGGCTCGCGCGCTGGTCAACAACCCCTCCATTCTGCTGGCCGACGAACCCACCGGCAACCTGGATACGGCTACTGGCAACGAAATCATGGGCCTTTTCGAGCGCCTTCACCAGCAGGGGAATACGATCATCCTGGTGACGCACGAACACGATATCGCCCTGCACGCCCACCGCATTGTTCATGTGCGCGATGGCAAAGTGGAGAAGGACGAGAAGATCAGGTAGGCAGATCCCCCCGAAAACCGGGGACAGACGGAACGTTTTCCGGTTTCTTCGCGCACGGATATACCCGCAGCGGATGCTCCCGGGGGGTGTCATTCAGAGGGCACAAAACTGGAAAACGTTCCGTCTGTCCCCGGTTTTTCAATCTTCGTCGTGCTGGGCAGCCAGGCGCGTCACCACGCCGAGATCTTCCAGCGTCGTCACGTCGCCCGTCACCGCATTCGACGTCACGATTTCGCGCAGCAGGCGGCGCATGATCTTGCCGCTGCGGGTCTTGGGAAGCGAATCGGTGAAGCGAATCTGTTCCGGCTTGGCGAAGCTGCCGATTTCGTGGCCCACCCACTTGCGCAACTCTTCGCCCAGCGCGGCGTGGTCCCAGTCGCCCTTCTTCAGAGTCACGAAACAGGCGATGGCCTGCCCGGTGATCTCGTGCGGCTTGCCGACCACCGCGGCTTCGGCCACCGCCGGGTGGCGCACCAGGGCGCTTTCGATTTCCATGGTGCTGAGGCGGTGGCCGCTGACATTCATCACGTCATCGACGCGGCCCAGGATCCAGAAGTAGCCGTCTGCGTCGCGGCGGGCGGCGTCGCCGGCCAGGTAGACGCCTTCGAGGCGTTCCCAATACTGCTGTTTGTAGCGCTCGGGCTCACGCCACAGCGTGCGCGCCATGGCGGGCCAGGGACGGCGGATGATCAGGAAGCCCTCCCGGTTGGCCGGGACCGGGTTGCCTTCGAGATCCACCACGTCGGCGATCACGCCGGGCAGGGGGAGCGTGGCGGAACCGGGCTTGAGCGGGACCGCGCCCGGCATGGCGGCAATCATGATGGCGCCGGTTTCGGTCTGCCACCAGGTGTCCACGATGGGACAGCGCTCCTTGCCGATCACCTTGTAATACCACTCCCACGCCGCCGGATTGATGGGCTCGCCAACGGAACCGAGAAGCCGCAGGCTCGACATATCGTGCGCATTCGGCCACTGATCGCCCTGCCGGACGAAGGAGCGTATGGCGGTAGGCGACGTATAGAAAATGTTGACGCGGTACTTTTCGATGAGACGCCAGAAGCGGTCGGGCCGCGGAAAATCGGGACCGCCTTCGTACATCATGGTGGTGGCGCCGGCGGAGAGCGGACCGTACAGGATGTAGCTGTGGCCGGTGACCCAGCCGATATCGGCGGTGCACCAGAAGGTGTCTTCCTCGTGCAGGTCGAAGACCCACTTCATCGTCACGTGCGCCTGTAGCAGGTAGCCGGCGGTGGTGTGGACAATGCCCTTGGGCTTGCCGGTGGTGCCCGAGGTGTAGAGCACGTAGAGCGGATGCTCGCTGTCCAACTCTTCGGCGGGACAGACTTCGCTGACGCCTTGCTCGAGATCGTGCCACCAGTGGTCGCGGCCTTCTTGCATGGCGATGGCGCCGCCGGTGCGCTGGTAGACGATGACGTCGCGGACGGTGGGGCAATCGGTGAGCGATTCATCCACCGCGTCCTTGAGGCGGACTTCCTTGCCGCGCCGCCACGCGCCGTCGCAGGTGATCACCACCTGGGCTTCCAGATCCTGTATGCGGGCCTTGAGGGCTTCGGCGGAGAAGCCGCCGAACACCACGCTGTGGGTGATGCCGAGTCGCGCGCAGGCCAGCAGGGCGACGGGCAGTTCCGGGACCATGCCCATGTAGACGATGGCGCGGTCGCCGGCCTTGAGGCCGCGGGCCTTCAGCACGTTGGCGAAACGGCAGACCAGGCGGTGCAGCTCCTGGTAGGAGATCATGCGCTGGTCGCCAGGTTCGCCTTCCCACAGGATGGCGACTTTGTTCTTCCGCGCGGTGGTGAGGTGGCGGTCGACGCAGTTATAGGAGGCGTTGATCTTGCCGCCGGGGAACCACTTGGCGAAGGGCGGATTCCACTCGAAAACGTGGGTCCACTTCTGAAACCAGTGCAGCTCCTGTTCGGCCAGTTCGCCCCAAAACTCCTCGGGATTTTCGGCGGCTCTCTGGTAAAGGGCGCGATAGCCCTCCATCCCCTTCACGTTCGCTTGCTGGACGAATTCCGCCGAAGGCGGGTAGACGTTTGCGTCGGCCATGCTGGAATCTTATCAGAATGCGATTACGGCCCGTCCCGGAGGCTCGCCGCGGCGCCTGCGGTCGAGCAGCGCGGGGGCTTCGTCGAGGGCGTGGGTGTGCACGTGCGGGCGCAGGACGCCATCGCCAGCGAGAGCGAAGACGGCGGCCAGGTCGTCGCGCGAGCCCAAATAGCTGCCGCGGATGGTGATGCCCTTCAGAACCGTATCGACCAGGGGAAGTTCGTACGAAGTGACGGCCAGGCCCACCAGGATGAGCGTGCCGTTGCGGCGCAGCAAGCGGAAGGCTTGCGGGATGGCGGCTGGCGCGGCCGTGAAGACAATCGCGGCATCCATGTTGCGCAGCGCGCCGGTATCCGCGCCGGCGGCGCGGGCGAGGGCCAGCTTTTCTTCCGAGGGATCGGAAACCGCCGCGCGCAATCCCTGGTGGAGCGCGATCTGGAGCGCCAGGTGGCCGAGGCCGCCGTAGCCGAAGAGGGCCACCGATTGGCCGGGGGCGAGGGCAGCTTCGCGGAGCGCTCCGTAGGCGGTCCAACCGGCGCAGCAGAGCGGCGCAGCATCGGCGGCGGGAAGATGGGCGGGAACACGGACCAGGGCGGAGGCAGGCGCCAGCGCGTAGTTGCCGAGCGCGCCCTGCAGGGTATAGCCGAAGTTGGTCTGTTTCGGACAGAAACGCTCGCGGCCGGCGGTGCACCACTCGCAGGTTCCGCAGGTTGTGCCCAGAAAGGTGATGCCCGCGCGGTCGCCGGCAGCCCAGCCTGCCACGCCGGGGCCGACCCCCGCCACGCGCCCGATGCCTTGACCCAGCGTGAGCGGCGCGAGCGGCAGCTTTTCGAGGCCGGCGACGAAGAGATCGGAGTGGCACAGGCCGCAGGCTTCCATGCGGAGCAGGACTTCGCCGGCGGCGGGTTCGGCAAAGTGCAGCGATTCGACGGAAATGGGTCCGCGGGCATGGGCGAGGACGGCGGCTCGGGTGTGGATACTGCGCATGGGGGGAGTATAACGAAATCCCCGCTCGTGGCAGGAGGGCGTCCGTTAGCAACGTCCTGCCACCGGCGCCGAGCAAAGAATTGGTCACTGCAACTCAGACAGTAAATTCGCCATCAGGAAGCCCGCGGGGCCTTCCGTCCGGTAGGTGCTGCTGAAATCCGCTGACGACGGGGCCCGCGAGCTTGGCCCGGTCTCCGCCGTCAAGCCTCCAGACAGCCTGTCTCCACTCCGCCAAAGAAAGTTTGGTCCTGCCCTCATTTTTCTTGTTAAAACATATTGACTTCTTTATGTTGTTGTGATATACAACATAAAGGGAGAACCAGACCTTGCCCACTGCCGCCGAGCGCGCCAGCCGCCTGCGCCAGACCATCCGGGCGCTCTTGGCTGACTATCGGCAGCGCCTCGAAGACCTGTTGCCTCTTCGCCAACTCCTCAAAGGCTCCGTCTATGAACTGAAGACCCGCTGCGGCAAGCCTTCCTGCCACTGCGCCTCCCCACAAGGCCCGCTTCACGCCTCCACCGTGCTTTCCTGGTCCGAGCGCGGCAAGACCCGCTTGCGCACCCTGCCGGCCGGGGACACCACCCACCTCCGCCACCTTGCCGAAAACTACCGCCGCTTTCGCCAAGACCGCGCCGCCCTCGTCAAACTCCACAACCAGATCTTGGTCGCCATCGGTCGTCTC
>JADGNT010000498.1 GCA_017883345.1 Candidatus Solibacter sp.
GAGAGCGGGCTGGTGAGGCAATCGATCATCGGGAAGAAGATGATGTCGAGCGGTTTCTTAGCGTGCGCGCGATACAGCAGATTGTGGACGTGCGGGATGCCCAGCTTGCTGGGGAAGCAGGGGTCGATGGCGCCGCGCTTGGCGCCTTCCTTGTACATCTCTTCGCTGGTGTAGTCGCTGAAGACGATGTTCTCCGCCTTGATGCCGAGAGCCGCGAAGTAGCCGGTGAAGATGGGCGTCTGCGAGTACATGTTGAGTACGCGCGGCATGCCGATGCGCAGGGTGGCGCGCTTCTTCATCAGTTCGACGCGCTTCTTCTGGGCGGCGGTGATCTGGAATTTGGGCAGCGGGTCGGCCAGGCTCGGGATGTCGGGGACGCGGAACACCTGTTTGGCGGCGATTTCGACAAAGTTGGGGTTGGCCTTCTTGATCTTGTCGAGCCCGCCCTTGATGCCGCGCATCTCTTCGATGTTCTCGACGGTGCCCTTTTCGCAGGTGGCGATGATCAGGCGTTGCGCACCGGCATCGAGGGGGACCTTGGTCTTGGCCGGGCGCTTATAGTCCAATGGAATCAGGTTGGTCTTGACGTCGATGAACGTGCGCAGGCACTTGTTCTTGCAGAAATAGCAGCGGGTGGCTTCTTCCCGCGTGGTCTTGTACTGGATGTTGGCGCAGGCGTCGAGACCGATGAAGGTGCTGACGCGGCCGTTATCCCAGAGGCGGCCGGCTTCGAGCGCGGCGCCGATGGCTCCGGCTTCGCCGCAATGCTCGTGAACAATCACGTCGGCCGGGGTGTCCTTGCCCTTGAATCGCGATTCGATGAAATCCACTTGCGCTTTGACGGCGGCCAGGTTGTACTGCGTACCGCCCTGTAACAGGAAGCGCGTGCCGATGGCGGAGAGATTGGGAATCTGCGAAACGTACAACCAGATATTCTTGGGCAGCACGTTGCACAGGCCCGCCATGATCTCTTCCGGCTTCCAGCCTTGACGCTGGAAATCGACGATGTCGCTCTGCATGAAGACGGCGCAGCCGTAGCCAAAGCTCGGGAAGCCTTTGGCGGCGAAAGCGATGTCGGCGTACTCTTCCACCTTGACGTTGAAGCCCTGCGCGGTGGATTGCAGGAAGTAGCCGTTGCCCGCCGAACACTGCGTGTTCAGCTTGAAATCCTTGACGCGGCCGTTCTTCAGGATGATGATCTTGATGTCCTGGCCACCGACATCGCAGATGACGTCCACACCTTCATAGAAGTGCAGGCCGGCTTCGGTGTGGGCCACGGTTTCGACCAGCGCGGCATCGGCGCCCACCACGTCCTTCAGAATGTCCTTGGCATAGCCGGTGGTGCCGACGCCGAGGATCTTCAGCTCCGCGCCGGAATCGCGGATCTGGCTGTCGAGCTTTTGCAGCACCTCGACGGTATCCTCGATCGGGTTGCCCTTGGAGAGCTGATAGGTCTTGGCCAGGATGCGCCGCTTGTGATCCTTGGACATCAGCACGGCCTTGGTGGAGGTGGATCCGCCATCGATGCCGATGAAGCCTTCGATGACTTCGCCCTGGTGGAAGGGCTGCGGTATGAACTTCTTGGTGCGGTACTTTTCCTTGAATGTGGCGAGGTCGGCGTCATCCTTGGCGAGTCCCACGCCGCCGCCGCGCTTGGCCTTTTCTTCTTCGCGGCCCACGGTGACGTACCACTCGAGTTTGGCGTAGCCGGTGTACCGGCCGACGTTGTCGTCCTCGCTCTTGCCGAACTCCACGCTGCCAATGGCGGCGAAATACTGCGCGTTGTCGGGGGTCTTGACCAGGTCCTCGGGCGGAATGCCTTCGGGGAGCGGGGTGCCGCGCTCTTGCCAGATCTTGGGAATGTTGGCCTTCCAGCAATCGCGCATGCCCTTGATGTAGCAGTTGGGGCCGCCCAGCAGAAGCACCACGGGCAGCAGCGTGTTGCCGCGCGTCAGCACGCTCAGGTTCTGCATCACGATGGCTTCGAAGAGCGAGGCCATCAATTCGTCGGGCGGGACGCCCATTTTTTGCAGACCGTTGATATCGGTTTCGGCGAAGACGCCGCACTTGCCAGCCACGGGATGGAGCTTGACGCCCTTGTAGCCCATCTCGCAAAGCTGCTCGCTGGGAATGCGCAGCTTGGCGTTGATCTTGTCGATGACCGCGCCGGTGCCGCCGGCGCACTTATCGTTCATCGACGGCATTTTCTTCTTGCGGCCGGTCTCCGGGTCGGTCTTGAAGATGATGATCTTGGCGTCCTGGCCGCCCAGTTCGATGACGCTGCCACACTCGGGGTAGAGTTTTTCCACGGCAAGAGAGACGGCGTTGACTTCCTGCACGAACTTGCCGCCGAGATATTTGGTGAGGCCGTTGCCGCCGGAGCCCGTCACGAACATCCGGGAACGCGTCGCGTCGAAGCCTTCGACTTCAGTTTCGAAGCGCTGGCAGAATTCCAGGACCTTCTCGGGCTGCCTGGTGTCGTGCCGCTGGTAATCGGACCAGAGAATTGTGTCCGTTGCGGCATCGATGACCACGGCTTTCACGGTGGTGGAGCCTACGTCCATTCCGATCAGGAAGTTCTTGTCCATGATGTGATCTCGTCTGTCTGAGCTCGTCAAGGCGGCAGAAGGGTGGGGTGCGAGCCCCACGCCGCTTAGTTCGCTTTGCCTGCGGTCGCCATGCGCGCCGCGATGTGGTGCACGAAATTCGCGGCGCCGCCGACCACGCCCTTCTGGTGGGGGACCCGATACAGCGGGCGCTTGCTTTCGGGATTGGCTTCCACCCAGGCGCGGCACTGGTCCAGCGTGAGGTGGGTCTCTTCCAGGGCGGCGGCGAATTCCTTCTTGGCCTTGTTCTTGGCTTCGCCGAGCGCCATCTGCACGCGGCTGTGGGCGTTGATCTCGCCTTCGCCGGAGGTCTCCACCGGCAGGTAGATCATGTCCTTGTAGTTAGAGACCACGGCGGACTGCGCGCCGTCGGACTGCGTGCTGGGCATGCAGCCGAAGGGCTTCAGCGACAGCACCATGTGCGCCAGGTCCTTGTTCGAGTAGTAGATATTCTTGGCGACTTCCAGGTGGCCTTCCCCGCCGCCGGCGCGCGAGTTGTAGAAGGGATGGCCGAGGCGCTGCAACTCGTACTGGTCGGCAAGGTGGTGCGCGATGCCGCCCAGCGCGTTCACGATCTTGTGGTATTCGCTCTTGAAAATGGCTTCGGCGAGCTTCAGCTTGGCCACCTTCTGGCGGAAACCGAACTCGATTTTGGCGCGCGTGCCCAGCTTCCAGAGGGGAGGCAGAACCGCGCCTTCTTCGAGACCCTTGAAGTCTTTGTACTTCTGGATGACCTGGTGGATCATGTACATGATCCAGGTGCCGATGGGTTCCACCAGAACCTGCGCGCCTTCGCGCTCCAGGAAGCTGAACATATTGAAGTTGCCGTCGCCTTCGGTGGTCTGCGCCCAGAACTCGCCGGTGATCTTGACGATGGGCTTGACGCGCAGGCGATCGATATCGATGTGGTTAAAGCTGTCGCGGCAGCGCTCCAGAGCGGGCACGTATTCGTCGCCCTTCAACTGGTTGACAAATTTGCCGACGTATTCCGCGGTGTCGCTGAAGCCGCCGAGGTATTTGCCCATGCCTTCGTCGAGCTTCCAGGGGCGTTTCTTGCGGAACACCTCATGGAGGTAATCCATGCTCTCGTCGAGGATGCGGTCGGTGTCGCCCGAGTTCACCTCGAAGGGACGCAGCGCGTAGGCCACTTCGTTCATCACGTCGCCGCAGTTGAGCGAGTTGAGGATGCCGAGGAAGAAATCGATGTTCATTTCCAGGCCGGCTTCGGCGTCGGATTGCGATAGGCCGCCGGACTGCTGGAACAGGAGCACGCGGAAGCCATCGAACCCGGCATTGCGCAGGGCCAGGCGATATTCGGCTTCATACATCCCGAAACGGCAGGGTCCGCAGGCGCCGGCCGTGAAGAACACGTAGCGGTCGATGATTTCCTGCTTGGGAATTCCCTGCTCTTCCAACGTCTGTAGATACTGCACCAGGTTGCCGACGGTGAAGTAGGTGGGATTGCACTGACCGTTGTTGCCATACTCCTTTCCCGCCTGGAACGCCTTGACGTTCGGGGTGGGGACGGCTTCGGCGCGATAGCCGAGGCCTTCGAGGGCGCCGTGGACCAGCTTCTCGTGCTTCCAGGTCAGTCCGCCGAAAAGCAGGGTGGTCTGGGCGCGCTGGTCTCTGGTGAAGTGACGCTCGGCGGGGCGCTTGAAGTGGTGGACCTCGCGAGTGGCCACACCGGCTTCGCGCTCCAGGCGGGAGCGCTCCTCAGCGAGCCGCTGCTGGATGGTGTCTTCGATGGCGGAGCCAATCTGCACGAGGTTGGCAGACGTTTGGGGCTTCGGATCGACAGTCTGAGTGCTCATTAAGATACTTCCTTCCCAGTTTGGTGCCAGTCTGGCGCTTTAAACGATTGAAAGAAATGGGATTCCATTGAACGGCGGATTGGCAGGGGGAACGGAGGAAAAAGCGGTGTGAGCGGGACTGGTGGCGCAGGCGGACCCGGAGGGTACCCCGCCTGCGTCCCCGACATTCAGCGTCGGTGCCTACGCTGTCAGGAACGGGTTGACCACCGGGACGCCGCCCAG
>JADGNT010000499.1 GCA_017883345.1 Candidatus Solibacter sp.
GCCGCCCGGCGGCAGGCTTACAATCCGGCCACCGCGATCCTGACTGCATATCCGTCACTGGGTGGGGAATGGAAGTCGGAGGGGGCGCAGTCGTTGCTGGTAAAGCCGGTGAATACGGATGACCTGCTCCGCCAGATAGAGGCCCTGCTGATCGCGAACGCGGACGCGAAACAGCGTCAGGCCGTGGCGGCGCAGAAGTTGCCCAAGACGGCGAGCGCCGAGGCCAGTAAAGCGGGCTAGTTTTCAGGAAATTCTGGAAAGATTCAGCCGCGGGCACACGCCCGCCAATTCCGGACCCAACTACAAGCACTTACCGGAAAAAGTTACGAAGTGCGATCCCACCCCGCGCTCATCGGCGCGCCGTGGTCCCCCTATGCGCTGGCCACTGGTGCGGTCCGCTTTTGCTGGAAGCATTCCCGGCAAAATACCGGTCGCCCCTGCGTCGGCTTGAACGGAACCGTGGTTTCCTTGCCGCACTGGGAGCAGACGGTCCGGGTTTCAACTTTCGGATAGCTGCCCGGCGTCGCCGTGCCCAGCATGCTGGCACGCTTCGCCTTGCAGGGCTTGCACCGTTTGGGCTCGTTCTTGAACTGCTTATCGTGGAAAAACAACTGCTCCCCGGCAGTGAACACGAAATCCGCGCCGCAGTCCACGCACTTCAAAACCTTGTCCTCGAATTCCATGGAAGAGCTCCCTTCAGCCCTCAACCCAGTCCGGCGCCGGCTTTCTGTTCCCTGGCGACGGACTTTACAACCTGGTACCTTGGCCCTCCGCACCGTCGAAAAGGTCGCAGAACCCGCTTTCGCGGATCCGGATGCCCTTGCCCGGGCGCGGTCACTGCCGAAGTCCCACTCATAGAAGTGCGTCCTGCACCAGGCGGATCCGGCGGCGCCTGCAAAAAGCGATGCCGGGTGCCCCGCTCATTGTTCCCGCATGGTTGGGATCGCCCCGCGGGAAATAAATAACGGGCCGCCAGGGGAGAAAATCCAGCGGCCCGTTGATGTTGTTAGTCCTGCTCCTTGCGCGCCTTTTTCCGGCTACGCTTGCGTGCCAGAGCTTCCTTGGCACGCTTCTTTTCGCCCGGTTTGAGATAAAACGAGTGGCGCTTTACTTCCTTGATGATGTCTTCGGTCTGCACTTTGCGCTTGAAACGGCGCAAGGCATTTTCCAGACTTTCACCCTCCTGAATGCGTACTTCCGCCAATCGAAAACACCCCCAAACCAGCCCGAGTTGGACCTGTACCAAACTAGTTATGCCTAGCTTCTACCCTAAAGTCAAGAACTTACAGAAAAGAGCGCCCTCGGCGGAAGGCTAGAATCGCAGCCGGACCGAAAACTGCACCTGCCGGGGCGCGTAGGCATTGGTGGGAGACAAAAATCCGCCAGACTTCTGGAAATGTGCCGGGTAGCGGACGGAGCTGACAACTGTCTCATCAATTACGAACTTCCCTGCCGAGCCGGTAAAACCGTCGTCGCTGATATCCACGCGCGCGTTGGTGCGGTTCATCACGTTGAAGGATTCGGCGGTGAGTTCGAGCCGGAGATAGTCGCCGACCGGAAAGGCGCGCATCAAGCGCAAGTCGGTGGTGGAGTAGTCAGGGCCGGTGAAGGCGTTGCGCCGATAGCCGGGCAGGCGATCGTTGCTGTCGTTGCCATCGCGGTTGGCGTCGCCGACGATGCGCGCGCTCAGCGGACGTCCCGTGCCGAAGGTCACCACGCCGGAGAAGCGCCAGTCGTTGAACATGGTCCCCAGCCAGGGATGATCGCGGTGAAAGGGCTTGGGCTCGGCTGCCCAGGCGGCAACGAAGCGGTGGCGCTGGTCGGTGACGCTGGAACCCCACTCCGACTGCGGCGAGTATGTATTCTCCACCGTTGCCGGACGCCCCACCACGAGCGCGTCCTGGCCATTGTCCATCGCGTGCGCCCAGGTGTAAGCAAGCCGCCACGACAACCCGCGGCTCATGCGGCGCCGCGCCGAGACGGTGAAGCCGTGGTACACGCTCAGGGCGGCGCTCTCGAATACCGTCACCGATCCCAGTTGCGCGTAGGGACGGTGGACCGGCGCCAGGCACGGTGGGTCGGAGCAGGTGGCGCTGCGCGTCATCTCCCACGGACTGAAGCTCTGCACGGTCATGAATTGACCGGTAAAGTTCGTGCCGCTCTCATCGAAGACGGGATAGGTAACCATGACCGGCGGCGGCAGGTTGACGTCGCGGGCGCGAATCAGGTTCTGTCCGCGCACGAACAGGTAGCTGACGTTGACCGCGGTGCGCGTCATCACCTGGCGCTCCACGCTGAGGCTCGCCTGCTGCACCGAGGGCGTGACGAAATTGCGCGAGAAGGCCGAAATCTCGCCTTCCATCCGTGAACGCAACTCGGGCGGCGCCGCACATTCGGTGGCATACAGCTCGCATCGCACCATCGGCGCCGGGTATTGCGGGAAGGAATTCTTGTCGGGCGAGTCGGCGGCATCGAGGAACAGGTGCAGGCGGCGCTCGCCGTTGTCGGTCTCGATCGCCGAGTTATAGATGGACGGAATGCGCGTGTAGAACAGGCCCGCCCCGCCGCGGATGACCAGCGGTTCGCGGTGGCCGAGGCTCAAGGCGAATCCCAGCCTGGGCGCGATGTTGTTGCCATCCACCGGGACGCGGCCCGAATCGCGAAAGAAGTAGTTGGAAACCAGGTTGTCGGTGCGAAAGGTCTGCAAGTCCCAGCGCACGCCGAGCGCAACGGCAAGGTGGTCGCCAAAACGGATGGTGTCCTGCGCGAACGCGGCCCATTCGGTCGTATCGGGATGTGACGCGGCGCTGCCGAAGTTCTGGATGTAGTAACGGGGCGAGGAGTGGGCATAGGCGCGCAGCGGCGAGATTTTCATGCCGTACAACTCGGGCTCAAAGCTCCACGGATTCACGCGCACGTCGTCGAAGGTGTACTGGCCGCCGAAAAGCGATGGAAAGAAGTTGTAGATCCACGTCTTGAGCAGGTCGCCGCCGAGTTTGAAGTCATGGCGGCGGCTCTCGACGCCCAGCGTTTCGCTCAGGTGCAAGCGGTGCTCGCGGGTCTGCCGGGGCAGGATGGAAGAGCGCCCGAAACCGTCGATCACGTCGGAGATGCGCACGCGCGGCCAGTCGGCGTTGGGGAACGACCGCTGCAGGTCGCGCGAGAACTGGCCGCGGAACTGGCTGGTCAACCACTTGGTGGGGGCGCTGGTCAACGACAGAAGCGCAGTCTCGGCGGCAACGTCCTCTTCCCCGTTCTCGCTCAGCGCGTAAAACGTGACCGGGCTGGACGGGTCGAAGTACACATTATTCTGTCCCCAATAGCGCGAGGAGTTGACGCGCAGGGTGAGGTGATGCCGCGGGGTGAGCGCGGCATCCAGCTTGGCCAGCGCGGCGTTACCCGCCGTGCGCGAGCGAAACGTCCCGCCCAGCAAGGAGAGCGAACGGGCCGCCATGGTCACCAGGCTGTAGTCGGAGTTTTCGAAGTCGCCCAACGTCGGCACAACGACGGAGTAGCCGTTGCGGAAGCGCACGACGGTGGGAATGTCGGAAATGTGCTGGTCGTACCCGGCGTAGAAGAAGATGCGATTCTTGTGGATGGGCCCGCCAAAAGTGCCGCCGAACTGGTGCTGCTGCGCACCGGGCTTGAAGTCCACGAAAGGATGGCGCGCGGCAAAGCGGTTGTCGCGCAGGTAGTAGAAGCCGGTGCCGTGATAGCGGTTCGAGCCCGAGCGGGTGATGACGTTGACCACGCCGCCGCCGGCACGGCCGAGTTCCGCACCGTAGGAGTTGGAGGAGACGCGGAATTCCTGCACCGTCTCGTTGCTGAACTGGTAGGGCGCGCGGTAGCGGCCGCGGGCCTGGGCGAAGAATGAATTGTTGTTATCGGCGCCGTCCACCAGGTAGCTGGTCTGCCAGCCGCGCAGTCCGCCGAAGGCAAGATCGCCGTTACTGGCCGAAGTCAGGCCGCGCGGGTCCGGGGTGACGCCGGGCGTGAGCAGCGCCAGGTCGGCGAAGCGGCGTCCGTTCAGCGGCAGCTCGTCAATATCGTTTTCCGAAATAACCGAAGAAACGGCGCTGGGCTGTGTCTGCACGACGCCCGGCGCCTCGGCCACGCTGACCTCTTCGGCAGCCATGGCAAGACGCATGCGGAGCGTAAGGCCGAGTGTGTCGCCCACTTCAACGCGAATCGCTTCCTGACGCAGCGGCGCCATGGCATCGGCGTTAATGCGGAGGCTGTACTCGCCGGGCGCGAGCAGAGAAAAAAGGAAGACCCCGGCATCGTCGGTCGCGATCTCGTGCGTGATGCCATGCCGCGCGTCGGTCAATGTCACAAGAGCCCGCGGCAGGCGCGCTCCGGCAGGGTCTTCGACAATGCCGCGAATGGCGCCCGTGGCGGCGTCTTGCGCTCCCGCCTGCACGCTACAGGCAAGCAGCAGCACGACACACGCCGTGGCAAACAGTCCGCTTTGTTCCCGCTTTGACATGGCGAACTGTCCCGTATATCACGGACGTTAGCCCACGGTCAGTGTCGCGCGGCACCGGGGCCGAAATATTGTTTTCTATTTTGGGAATTCTGGTGGTTGGCGGTAGGCACGGCAGCGGCTAAAAACTAAGCCCCACCCGGGATATTGGGTGGGGC
>JADGNT010000500.1 GCA_017883345.1 Candidatus Solibacter sp.
GGAGCATCCGAGCGAAAAGCGCAGGGCTGAGCAAACCTCCTGCATCCGGTCTGCGCCCAGGTTGGCGACGCGGCGTCCCAATCGCGCCTGGGCCACGGTTACCGCATTGTGCAGATTGACCGCGCAACGGCCCTTCATTCCGTCATCGATATCCAGCATCACTTCGGAAGGCACGCCGCGAATGGTCGACGTGATGGGCGCGACGGTTACGGTCGCCAGATGGCCAATCGCACTGTCGCGCGTCAGAACCAGAACCGGCCGCTGCTTGTCCGGAGGTGCGAAGCGGCACAGGCGGACCTCACCCCTGCTCAGAGTTCCGGCCACGCCGCGGCATCCTCCCAGATGCGGCACTCTTCCTCGCGCTGCGGCTGGGCCAGATACCCGCGCCGGTCCTGCTCCTCCAATGCAAGTTCATGCAAGCGCTTGAGGTGCTGCTGCAACGCCTGGCGGATCAACGCCGATCGATTCACCTTCTGCCGCTTGGCCGCAAGATCGGTCGCTTGCAGGAGCTTGGTATCCAGCACGACCTGTATAATTTCCATTGTGGATTCTCTTCCACAGTGTAGCCCACACTGCCAGGCGTGGTGGTCGGGTATCATGAAGGTCACTTCGCCGATGGCAAAGGACCGGGCGATTTCCGCGTCCGGGGACAAAACGCTGAAGGTGTGGCACCTGGACACCGGCCTTCTGATCGCCACATTCCATTGCGATGGGACCGCGTATTGCTGCGCGTGCGCCGATGAGGGGCGCATCGTTGCCGGCGATGGAGGCGGCCGCGTGTACATCCTCCGGCTGGAGGAGTAGGCCACCCCAAAACCGTAACGATGTTACGGTCCGTGCGCCTAAGCCATTTGTTTTCAGTAACGAAAACTCGAAACCGCAACATCGTTACGGTTTACGGCGATTGGCAGGCGATCATGGAAAACCCGGGGACAGAAAACCCGGGGACAGACCCCGGCCCAAAGGGCACCCCCCACGCGGCGCAAGAAACGCGCCTTGGGACACTCAGGTCTGTCCCCTTACACGCTCAACGCCGATCCCGTTTTGGCGAAGGCCAGCACCTTGTCGTCGAACTCGAAGCCGGCGGTCCGCGGCTTATGGTTGCGGACGTACCACCTATAGGTCTCCTTCAGCCCGACCTCGAACGGGGTCAGCTTCATCTTGAGGACGCGCGTCACCTTGCCAATGTTCTCGGTGATCGGCGGCAAGTCGTAGTACTCGCCGAAGTAGAAGGGCTCGGTGAAGACGCTGCCGCCGGCTTGCACGATGGCGTCGCGGGGCACGCGCGCCAGGGTGGGCTCGATGTTGGCCACCTTGGCCAACTTCTCCACCAGTTCCACCTGGGTCAGCGGTTTGGGATCGCCGATATTGAAGGCCTCGCCCTCGGCGCGCGGCTCGTACATGGATTTGATCATCGCCGTCACCAGGTCGTTGACGTAGGCGAACTGCATCAGGCGGTGGCCGTCGCCCGGGATGATGATGGGCCGGCCGGCGCGCAGGCGGTCCCAGAAGAACTGCTCGCGGTAATAATTCGTCCGCGGGCCGTAGACAAAGGGCGGCCGGAAGGTGACTACGGGCAGACCGCGGGTGACGTGCATGCGGAAGAGCAGGCGCTCCGTGGTGGCTTTGTTGCCGGCGTAGGGAAGCGGATGATAGTCCGACGCCAGCGGATCGCTCTCCTTGTGATTCAGGCCGTCGCCGTAGGCGGCGACACTCGACATGAAGATGTAGCGGGAGATGCGATCTCCGCAGGCACGAACGGTGGCCTCCACCTGCGCCGCCGTGGTGCCGCGCTCGAAATCGTATACATTGTCGAACACCACGTCGAAACGGCGCCCGGACAGGACTTCGCGCATGGCTTCGGCGTCGTTGCGGTCCGCCATGAGGTTCTCGACCCGGCGTGCGAAGTCGTGCTTCGGCTTGCGGTGCAAGACGGCAACGTGGTGGCCTGCCTTCAGCAACTCCTCCACCAGCAGTTTCCCGATGAAGAGAGTTCCTCCGATCACCAACACTTTCATAGAAGCTCCCAAAGCACTAAGACGCGGCGGCGGCGGAAGCGATTTCATCCCGCGCCGCGCGCAGCCCTTATCAGACTACAGCCAAACAATACAGCCTCTAATCGTAATATTCCAGGCCCAAATGCGTGATCAGGTCCTCACCACGCATCCAACGCAAGGTATTCTTCAGCTTCATCAACTGGATGAAGATGTCGTGCTCGGGGTAAATCTCGGGGGCATGCATGGGCCCCTTGAAATAGAATGACAGCCATTCCTGAATGCCGCGCATGCCGGCGCGCTGCGCCAAATCCATGAACAACACGAGGTCCAGCACCAGCGGCGCGGCCAGAATCGAATCCCGGCAGAGGAAATTGATTTTGATCTGCATGGGGTAGCCGAGCCAGCCGAAGATGTCGATATTGTCCCAGCCTTCCTTGGCATCGCCACGCGGCGGGTAGTACTCGATGCGGACCTTGTGGTAGAACTCCTTGTACAGGTCGGGGTACAGATCGCCCTGCAGAATGTGCTCCAAGGCCGAACTCTTGGTGACTTCCTTGGAGCGGAACGAGCCCGGTTCGTCGAGCACTTCGCCGTCGCGATTGCCCAGGATATTGGTGGAGAACCAGCCGTTGAGTCCCAGCATGCGCGATTTCAGGCCCGGCGCGATCAGCGTCTTCATGAAGGTCTGGCCGCTCTTGAAATCCTTGCCGCAAATCGGCAGGTTCAGGTTGCGCGCCAGTTCCTGGAGCGCCGGCATGTCGGTGGTGAGATGGGGCGCGCCGTTGGCGTACCCGACGCCCGATTTGAGCGCCGCGTAGGCGTAAATCTGGCTGGGCGAGATCTCCGGATCGTCCGTCTGGAGGCCGAGCTCGAAGTCCTTCAGCGTGGCGTGCACGGCGGCAGCCTCGTGATACACCTCGGTGGACCCGCACCAGATCATGGTGGTGCGCGCCACGCCGGTGCGCTTCTGGAACTGGCGGATGTCGTCCATGACCATCTCGGCATGCTCCATCTTGGAACCCTTGGCCTTGATGTTGGGGCCTTTGATGCGCTTGACGAAGTTCTGGTCGAAGACGGCCTTCATGGGGCGAATCGCCGAGAGGGGCGCCTTCACCTGCTCGAGCAAGGCGGTTTCCAGGACGCCGGCCTTGGTGGCGGCTTCGTATGCGTTATCCTCGAAAATATCCCAGCAGGCGACCTCGATGTCGGACATTTTGGCCAGCGGAACAAAGTCTTTAATGGCGGGGCTGCGCCCCTCTGTCCGCTTCCCCAAGCGGACCGTTCCCAACTGCGTGAGGGAGCCGATCGGCTTCCCCAGTCTAAGCTTGAAGGCTTCGAGCCCGGCGATGAAAGTGGTGGTTACCGCGCCCATGCCGGGTATCAGAACACCCAGCTTGCCCTCGGCGGGCGCAATCTGGACGCTGTCTTGATTGGGCAAATCTTTCTCCTTTAGACCGAAATGCTATAATACCAAGTCCATGCGAGACCGCGCGACGGCCACCCTCACTACGGTTGTCGTAGATGACGAATCACTAGCCTGCGACGAGCTTGCCTACCTGCTGCGAGATTTCCCCGAAATTGAAGTAATTGCAAGGGGTTCCAACGGTTTGGAGGCGGTGGAACTGATCCGGAAACTGGAGCCGGAACTGGTTTTTCTGGATGTAAATATGCCTGGGCTGGATGGCCTGGGCGTGGTCCGGCGGCTGCGCGAAAATGACGTGGAGCTGCCGCACTTCATCTTCGTGACGGCCTACGACCAGTACGCGGTAGAGGCCTTCCGGCTGGAGGCAATGGACTATCTGCTCAAGCCGGTGGAGCGCGGGCGGCTGGCGGAAACCATCGAGCGCGCGCGGCGCGTCATCCAGGAGAAGAGAGCCCCGGAGCTTCCGGCCGCGCCTAAGAACGCGCCCGCCTCGGCCCCGCGAACCAAGCTGTTAGTGCGCGCCAACAACCGCAACTTCATTGTGGACGCCAACGACGTGATCTACGCCACCATCGACGACGGCCTGATCACCCTGGTGGCCACCAATATCGAAGGCCAGTCCAACTACCGCACCATTGAGGATCTGCAGGCAAATCTGGACCGCGAAATGTTCTGGCGTGTGCATCGCTCCTATCTGGTGAATATCAACCGCATCAAGGAAGTCGTGCCCTGGTTCAAATCGAGCTATCAGCTCCGCATGGACGACAAGAAGCACACCGAAGTCCCGGTCAGCCGGGTGCAGACGCGCCGCCTGCGGGAGTTGTTTAAGCTGTGAGGTTGCTATCCGCGGTCGATGGGGAGACGCCCCAGCTTGGGGCAAATCATAGCGACAGCGCGCCCGTTCTCTAATAAAACGGAGTGCTCCTCGGCTTCCGAATCCAGGAGTTCCATTGGTTTGCGGCGGCGAAGACTGTATTCTTCACACTCGCGAACGGTTCCAATACCGAAAAGCGACTGATGACCACAGTCACACTCAAACGAGGATATGTTCCAGCACCGAGCCATGTCCGTACTCTCAGGATAACCGCACGCGGGCCAGGGGTCCTCCCCGCGGGGACTGGTATAATTTCTAACCGGGACCGGCCACGGGCCCGCCCAGGGGGGCAAGCATCGATGTCGGATCGCGGATTCTTATTTCTGTTCAGCGTT
>JADGNT010000501.1 GCA_017883345.1 Candidatus Solibacter sp.
GTCAAGGGCGCGCCGTTGTTGGGCGCGGCGAAGCGAACCCTTGACGGCGAGGACCGTTCTGAGATGATCGCTGAAGAGGGAAAGGCGGGGCGAAAGACTGGCGAAAGGTGGTCCGCCATTTTGGTACCCTCGCCCACCGCCTCTAACATGCCAACCCTGAAACCGTCGAGAAACGGCACCACGCCGGGGACGAGCTAGCCGAGTCCGAGCCTGGCGGCCATGGCGGCGAAAATCCAGAGTGTGAGATACCGATCAAGATAAGGATAGCCGGGGCTTACTGGTGTGCCCGCTCACCCTCTCATACACGCGCACGCCCGCATCACAGTGGTGAGCCGTACCAGCCGAGTTCCGTTCTACGCAGATAGCGCGGTGAGCGTCTCTTCCAATATGCCGCGGACCAGCGGCACCTTGTATCCGTTGTCCGCCATGGGCACTGCGCCTTTTACGGCAGCTTCCGCCGCGGCCGCAACCGCCGCAGCGTCGAGCGGTTTCCCGACGACTGCCTTTTCCGCCTCGGTGGACCTCCAGGGGGCGGGTGCCACGCCGCCAAGCACAATGCGTGCCGTCCTTACCTTGCCTTCGGCCATGACCAGCACGACCGCCGCACTTGCCAGCGCGAAATCAAAGGATGCGCGCTCGCGCACCTTCCGATAGGTGCTGCGGGTCCCGGTGAGCGGCGCATCCAGCAGGATTTCCGTAATTAACTCCCCGGGTTCGAGCACGTTTTCCTTGACCAGGCTATCCTTCGGGAGCACGAAGAACGAGCTCATGGGAACCAGGCGTGTTCCCCGGCGCCCCGCGATGCTCACCTTGGCATCCAGAGCCACCAACGCCGGCGCGGTGTCCGACGGGTGCACGATGTAACACTGGCTGGCGCCGAAGATGCCGTGGTACAGGCTCTGGCCGGCTTCGGCAAAGCAGGTTTCTCCGCCTTTCCGACGACACTGGAACTGCCCGCGGAAGTACCAGCACCGAGGCCGCTGGCACAGGTTCCCGCCGAGGGTCCCCTGATTTCGCAACTGCGGTGTCGCAACCGACGCCGCTGCTTGTGCCAGGACCGGGTAAGACTCCAATATTTGCCGATGTTCGGCGACCTCGGTCAGGGTGGTCAGCGCTCCGATGCGCCATCCACCCCCGGGTCGTGAGCGGATGCCCTTGAGCTCTTTGATGTTGTTAATGCTGACCAAGCGGTTCGTCTGAAACACTCCGTCGCGCAGGCATCCCAACAGGTCTGTCCCGCCCGCGAGAATACGGGTCCCGGGCCGGCCGGTCGCCTCGGCCGCGTCTTTAATCGAAACTGCTCGCTGATATGAAAACTTGGCAGACATGGCTCATCCTTTCGTCTTGCGTTCAGCCAGAAGAGTGAGAACCTGCGAGGGCGTTATAGGCGCCGCCGTGATCCGCACCCCGGTCGCGTGATAGAACGCGTTCGCGATGGCCGCGGCACTGGGAATCATGGCCGGTTCTCCGATTCCCTTCGTGCCAGTGGTGTTGCATTCGGTGTCGTGTAGATCGATCGGCAACACCGTCATCTGCGCCGGCACGTCTTTTGCAGTGGGGATCTTATAGTCGTGCCAGTTGGCGTTCGCCATTTTGCCGGTGACCGGGTCCAGGATGCGGCGCTCCATGGTCGCTAAGCCCAAGCCCATGATGAATCCTCCGAAGACCTGGTTGCGATAGGTCAGCAGGTTCATCACCCGGCCGCTGTCATGCGCGGCAAGCATGCGCACCACTCGGACCTCGCCCGTGCGCGTGTTGACTTCCACTTCCGCGAAATGGGTGACAAACGGCCGCACCACCTTGTCCGACTGTACCGGGCCCCGCACTGCCACTCCCACGACCGCCTGCTGCATCTGCAATTGCCGAAGATCCCTGAGGGCCAGTCTCTGGGTACCCGTTTCCGCCAGTATTTCGCCATCCTTGAAGTTCAGGTCGGCGGCGGGCACCTTCAACTGGGCGGCGGCCATATCGAGCAGGCTGGATTTCACCTCCAGCGCGGCCGCCCGTACCGCGGGAGAATCCACGTACACGGTCTTGCTGCCGCCGCTCTGGCTGGTGAACTGCGTGTTACCGGTGTCGGCATTCTCCACCTGAATCCGGTCCATGGGCACTCCCAGTTCCTCGGCCACAATCATGGCCATGACGGTCTTGGTCCCGGTGCCCAGATCGGCCGCACCCATGTTGAGATTGGCGCTGCCATCCGCGTACAGCTTGACGATCACCGTGGCTGGAGGCCCGTTCTGCGATCCCCACATACCACCGGCTACGCCCACGCCGCGAACCCAGGGTCCCTCTCCCTTCGGCCGGCTGCGGGACTCCTTCCAGTTGAACGCGCGCGCTCCCTCCGACAGGCACTCCCGAAGGCCGGTGGAGGTGTACGGCTTGTTGTTGTCCATCTGGCAGACGGTCGAGATGTTTTTCAGCCGCAGGTCGACCGGGTCCATCCCGATCTTCTCGGCGAGGGCGTCCATCATCTGCTCCAGCGCCCAGGAGCACTGCGGAAATCCCGGAGCGCGAAACGCCCGGTTCGGGCCCGCGTTGATGTACGCCATCGTCTCTTCGATGCGCACATTTGGGCACTTGTACAGATCCCCGACCTGGTATCCCACTGCGGTGGCGGCCGGATATGCGCCCATTTCACCGACGCCAGTCAACTGCAGGGCGGTGAGCGTGCCGTCCTTCTTCACCCCTGCCTTCAGCTTCATGATGTGCGCAGGCCGGTTCCCGACCGCAAGGAAGGTCTCTTCCCGCGTCAGGAACAGCTTGACTGGGCGCGCGGCCTTCCTGGCCATGAGCGCCGCGATGACGGAGTACTTCCCCAAATTCAACTTGCTGCCGAAACCGCCGCCCATGTAGCTCGATATGACTCGAACTTTGCTCAAGGGCATGCGCAGCGCGCCAGCCAGTGCGGCCTGGATGGGGAACGGACCTTGATTGGTATCCCACACGGTCAGGCGATCTCCATCCCACTGGACAACGGACCCATGAGCCTCGACGCAAGTGTGAATGTCGCAAGAGGTCCGGTAGGTCTCCTCCAGTACGACGTCCGCCTCGGCGAAACCTTTTTCGACGTCGCCGCGCTTCGTCTCGCGTGGGTTTCCCATGCGGTTGCCACCTTCCTGCACGTCAGGGGCGCCCGGCTTCAAAGCGGCCTCCATGTCACTGACGAATGGCAGGACCTCGTATTCCACGCGGATGGCGCGTACGGCATCCCAGGCCTGCTGCGGGCTGTCGGCGGCCACCGCGGCAACCTCTTCACCCTCAAATCGGCAGTGCGGATCGAACAGCCGGCTTAACGCCGGACTGCCGCTTCCGGCAGAGCCCGGACGCGAGAACCACCCGATCTGCGCTTCGGGGTCCGCGTCGGTCAGCACGGCATGCACTCCCGGCATCTCCCTGGCTTTCGCGGTGTCTACCGCCTTGACCGTTGCATGCGCGTGCGGGCAGCGCAGGATCGCCCCATACAGCATGTTCGGCAGAATCACGTCCAACGGGAAAACAGCCGTTCCGCTGACTCGCTCATATCCGTCGATCCGCGGCATGGGTTTGCCGACGACTTTAGTTTCGCCCCAAGGTGCTGCAGTTATTTCCGCCATGGCTTACCCCCTGCCAACCTTCCTCAGTTCCGCCGCCCGCTGCGCGGCCCGGAAAATGTGGTTATACGCTCCGCAGCGGCACAGGTTGCCGCTCACACCCTCGCGAATCTGTTCGAAGGTGGGCTCAGGCGTTTTTCGAAGCAACGCCTCCACGCTCACGACCTGTCCGGGAGTGCAATATCCGCACTGGAACGCGTCTTCTTCTATGAAGGCCTGCTGTACGGTGCCAAGCTGTTCGCCGTTCATCAGTCCCTCCACCGTGGTGATCTGGCATCCCGCCGCTTCCACGGCCAGGGTTAGGCACGAATACCGGGAAATGCCGTCAATCAGAACGGTGCAAGCTCCGCACTCTCCCCGTTCGCAACCATCTTTCGTCGCCATGAGACCCAATCGGTCCCGCAACACGTATTGCAGGGTCCATCGGGGTTCTACGTTCATGGAGTGAGTCCTGCCGTTGATTTGAAGGACAACCGCCACCATCTCCCCGTCTTGAGGCGGTTTGGTTCCGGTTTGAGCCGCTGCGCCCGGAAGAGTCAGCACTGCTGCCTCGGCGGCGGCGCCGGTAGCCACCGAGTTGACAAAGCTCCTGCGACTCAGCCCTGTGTGGCCCTGCGAATCGATCGTTGGTTTCTCCATCAACAATTCTCCATATTGAGGTCTCTATATACTATTATATTCCCGGCGGATGAGCACAGCGACGATCCGCTCAGGATCACTGGTACTTCGAGGAGGACCCCGACATCTAACAGCAAGACGATGGCGCAGACCCACGAGTCGGCGCTCTCGCCGCTCTGAGACGACGCGTAGCGGGCACGAATGCTCATGAATCGCTTCTTCAGCGACGCTCCTGGCCGTCCCACTGCGCGATCTGACATGCGACGGCCCGTTCCATTTTCCGTAGGAGCAATGGCGGTGTAACGCTGCTGTCCGAATTACTGGGTCACATTCCCCCTGGAATCAATGTCGCTGCCTTTGACCGGTTTTCTGCTGTCCAACTGCTGCCTACCACGTGATTT
>JADGNT010000502.1 GCA_017883345.1 Candidatus Solibacter sp.
ATCCAGTGGCAGGGCGACCAGGTAATGGCCTGGCCTTCCACCCAATTCGTCACCGGTTGGGCCGGCACCCTGGCGCCCAACCTCAAGGTCCCTGCCGCCAATATCAAGGTCAAGATGGATTACATCGGCGGCGGCTTCGGCAGCAAATTCAGCCCCGGAGCCTGGGCCGAAGCCGGCGCCCGGCTCTCCCAGAAGGCGGGCGGCAAGCCGGTCAAGATCTTCCTCGATCGCGCCACCGAACAGCAGATCGCCGGCAACCGCCCCAGCGCCTTCGGCAAAATCAAAATCGCCGGCAAGAAGGACGGCACCATCACCGTATGGCAATCCGACACCTGGTCCACTGGCGGTTTCGCCGGCGGCAACCAGCCGCCCCTGCCGTACGTCTACACCAACATCCCCAACACGCGCCTCAACCACGTGTCCGTCTCCGTCAACGGCGGCCCCTCTCAGGCATGGCGCGCGCCCAATAACCAGCAGGCATCCTACCTCACCTGCTCGGCCATCGAAGACTTCGCCGCTAAAATCGGCGTGGACCCGATGGTGGTCTTCGATAAGAACGCCGGCTACACACCGCGCGCCGAGCAGTATCAATACCAGTTGAAGAAGGCTGCCGAGCTTTCCGAATGGAGCAAACTCTGGAAGCCGCGCGGCTCGGAGAAAGGCGCGGTGCGCCGCGGTCTTGGCCTCGCTGTCAACGCCTGGGGCGGCGCCGGCCACGCCTGCACGGCCCGCACCACCATCAATCCCGATGGCTCCGTGCTGCTCGAAATGGGCACCCAGGATCTCGGCACCGGTACACGGACCATAATGACCCAGGTGGCTGCCGAAACCCTCGGCCTCCAGATGGGCCAGATCAAACTCGTCATCGGCGATAACAGCCTGCCCCCGGGCGGAGCCTCCGGCGGATCCACCACCGTCGGCGGCGCGTCCTCGGCCACTCGCAAATCCTGCGTCAACGCGCTCGCCAAGGTTTTCGAAGCGGCCGCCCCGGCGCTCGGCGCGCAACCCGAGGAACTGGAAGCCATCGACGGCACCATCCGCGTCAAGGCCAACCCCAAAAAAACCATGACCTGGGTCTCCGCCTGCAAGAAGATCGGTCCCGGCGGCAAGATCAGCGAGACCGGCGCCAACGAGCAGCGCAATCCCATGGGCCTCAACAGCGGCGGCGCCGCCGGCGTGCAGGTGGCCGACGTCAGCGTCGATACCGAAACCGGCCTGGTCAAAATCAACCGCTACGTGGCCGTGCAGGATTGCGGCCTCATCATCAACCCGCGGCTGGCCGAAAGCCAGGTCTATGGCGCCATCATCATGGGCATCTCCACCGCCCTGTTTGAAGAGCGCATCATGGACAATGCGACCGGCCGCATGATGAACTCCGACATGGAGTTCTACAAGCTCGCCGGCATCAAGGACATCGGCGACATTGTCGTCCACCTGGATATCCGCGAGGTCAACGATAAGCGCGGCGTCATCGGGCTCGGCGAACCGCCGGCCATCGGCATCTGCGCCGCCGTCGGCAACGCCGTCGCAAATGCCATTGGCGTCCGCGTCCCCAACATGCCCATGACTCCAATGCACGTGCTCAATACCCTCGAAGGGAGGAACGCATAATGCAGTCCTTCGCATACGCCAACCCGGCAACCATTCAAGAGGCCCTGGCGCAGCTCTCCGCCAAGTGGGGAGATGCCGACGTGCTGGCCGGCGGCACCGATCTCATCAACCTCATGAAGGAACACCTTCACACGCCCAAACGCGTGGTCAACATCAAGAACGTCAAGGAACTCGAAGGCATCCAGAAGACCGGCGCCGGGATCCGCATCGGCGCTCTCGTCACCCTGGATGAACTGGCCAAAAACGCCGACGTCAAAGCCGCCGCCAAGTCGCTCTCCGATGCCGCGGCGGCCATCCCCAGCCCGCAGCTCCGCCACATGGCAACCGTGGGCGGCAATCTCTGCCAGCGCCCGCGCTGCTGGTACTACCGACAGGGCTTCGGCCTGCTCGCCATGAAAGATGGCAAGAGCCTGGTCCCCGATGGCGCGAATCAATACCACGCCATCTTCGGCGGCGGACCGGCCTACTTCGTCAGCCCCTCCAGTCTCGGTGCCGCGCTGGTCGCGCTCGGCGCCAAAATCAAGCTGGTTTCCGCCAAAGGTCCCCGGGAAGTCCCGGCGGCCAGTTTCTTCGTCGCGCCGCAAAACGAAACCTCGCGTGAGATCGCGCTTCACCCCGATGAGATCCTCACCGAGATCGTGATCCCGGCCGGCGCCGTGCGCAGTGCCACCTACGAAATCCGGCAGAGGGAGGTGCTCGATTGGCCTCTCGTCACCGCCAGCGTAGTGCTCCACATGCGCGGCAACGTGGTTGCATCAGCCAAGGTCGTCATGGGATACGTCGCGCCCCAGCCCTGGGATTCGGCCGAAGCCGCCAAGGCTATCGCCGGTAAGGCCATCACCGCCGAAACCGCCGAAGCCGCCGGTAAAGCCGCCGTCTCTAGCGCCCAGCCGCTCAGCCAGAACGCCTACAAGGTCACCCTGGCCCGTGTGGCGGTCAAACGCGCCCTCCTGGAGGCCGCCAAACAGAAGGCATAGCACAGAAGGATAAATATGGAACGCCCAGGTCTCACCAAAGTCAGCATGAACCGCTGCGAAAAGCTGCGCTGGAAGGGCATGTTCATTCAAGCCGAATGGGATCCCACCATTCAGCACTCTAACGACGGCTCCTTCTGGTGCCAGCACACCTGGAACTGTCTCGGTCCCGACGGCAAGGTTGTCGACGATTTCGAGTGCAGTCCGGGCCGCCACTGCTACGAACAGTTGTAGGACAGGCCTCCGGCCTGTCCAGGTGGGGCAGGCGGGGTACCCTCTGGGTCCGCCTGCCAACACTTTTTATGAAGTCCGTTCTCACCCTCGTCGCCCTCTCTTTTGTGGCGTGGCCCTCGGACTGTTCCAAAACCAGCGTCAACTTTCCGCCGTTCAATAACCCCTATCCGCCAGCCTACAAATCCACTGCCACCGGCCTCTACCCCAACGGCGCATCCACCCGCCCCGCCGCCCATGAATCCCTCGGACTGCAACAATCCGCCCTGGTCCGTCCCCGCAATGCCGTCGGCGCGCCCGACGATTCCGCCGGCCGCATCGTCCTGCTCTCCGTCGGCATGTCCAACACCACCGCCGAATTCTCCGCCTTCCAGCAGCTCTTCGCCGCCGAACCCCGGCGCAACCCGCGCCTCGTGCTGGTGGATGGCGCACAGGGCGGCGCGTCCGCCGACGCCATCGTGGCGAACCCGGCCCTCTATTTCAGCGGCGTCGATGTCCGCCTCACCGCTGCCGGCGTCCAGGCCCCCCAGGTACAAGCCGTCTGGCTCAAGCTGGCCGATGCCGCCCCCAACCAGCCGTTCCCCAACGATGCACAGCAACTTCAGGCCGAGATCCAGAACATCATTCTCAACATGCTGATGCCGCGCTTCCCCAACCTGAAGCTGGTCTATCTCTCCAGCCGTATCTACGCCGGGTACGCCGATACCAACCTCAATCCCGAACCCTACGCGTATCAATCCGGCTTCTCCGTGAAGTGGCTGATCGCGCAGCAACTCGGCGGCGCACCCGTTTGGAGCGTCGCCGCTGGCAGTGCGCCCTGGCTCTCCTGGGGCCCCTACCTCTGGGGCGATGGCGTGGTCCCGCGCGCCGATGGTCTCTCCTGGCCATGCAGCGACCTGGCCGCCGATGGCACCCATCCCTCCACCACCGGTCAGGCCAAAGTGGCCGGCATGCTGCTCGATTTCTTCCGCACCGATTCCACGACGCGCTCCTGGTTCCTCGCCAAAGCCACGCCGCCGCCAAGCCCACCGGTGGTCAACGCGGTGGTCAACGCCGCCGGCTACGGCGCAGGGCTCGCCACTGGCAGCCTCGCCACCATCTTCGGCAGCAACCTCGCCGATGCCACCGCCCAAGCCACCGCGATGCCGTTACCGCATTCGCTCGCCACCACGCGCGTCGAGATCGATGGCCAGCCCGCCTTGCTCTACTACGTCTCGCCCACCCAGATCAATTTCGTCCTGCCGCCCACTTCAGGCAGTTCCCTGACCGTGGTGCGCGGCGAAACCGCGTCCCCCGCCTTCAAACTCCAGGTGGGTTTCTGGGCGCCCGGACTCTTCACCTTGGATGGCCGCCCGGACGGCCCCGTCGCCGCGCTGCATGCCACCGGCAGCGTCGTCGATAGTGCCTCCCCCGCGCGTCCCGGCGAGAGCATCGCCATCTTTGGCGCCGGGCTCGGCATCGTCAACCCGCTGCTGCTTATCCCCATCGCCGCCCCGTTGGTCGATATCGCCGGCCGGCCCGCCACCGTCACCTATGCCGGTCCCGCCCCTGGATGGCCCGGCCTGACGCAGGTCAACGTAACCGTGCCTCTCGACGCCCCCACCGGCGCCGCCGTCCCCATCCAATTCAAACTGGCCGGGCAGGCGAGCAACCTGGCTGGCATCGAGATCCGGTAGCGCCACCCGGCGCCTACGCTATAATGTATCCAGAGGGATCAACTGGGATGAAACTGTTCTGTACCGCCGCCGCGCTTTGCGCGGCCGCTACCGTATCTTTTGCCGCCGGCCTTCCCGCC
>JADGNT010000503.1 GCA_017883345.1 Candidatus Solibacter sp.
CACGTTGACATCCACAAGGACGCGTTTCATCGATACTTTTTCGACAGGTGCTTGTGATAATCTCCGATGTCGGCTTTCTTGAGGATTCCAGCGAGAGAGTCCAGAATTGGTGTCTTCTCTTCGCGCGTCTCCGGCTTCATGACCGACGTCAGGTACGCTTCGACCATGCGCGAAACGGAAGTCCCCCGGCCCTTGGCATAACGCTTGGCCCGGGCGGCCACATCTGGATCGACGCTGAGCGTGAGCTTGGGCATCCTGTACGTATGATAGCAGGCGAATGGCACGTACTGCACGATGCCGGGTTCGCCAGAGGCCGAAAATGATACGATAAATCCGCAGTGAAGGGATGAATTAGCTTATGGTTCCCATCATCGAAACCGAGCGTCTCAAATTGCGCGGCCACCGGATGGAGGATTTCCGCGATTGCGCCGAGATGTGGGCGCACCCCGACGTGGTTCGCTACATCGGCGGCAGACCGTTCTCCGGCGAGGAGGTCTGGTCGAAGTTGTTGCGTTACGTGGGGCACTGGCAGTGGATGGAGTTTGGCTTTTGGGCGATCGAAGAAAAGGCCACCGGCGGCTTCGCGGGCGAACTGGGATTCGCCGAGTTCAAGCGGGAGATGGAACCCGCAATCCTGGGCATCCCCGAAATTGGTTGGGTACTGCCCCCTCGTGCACACGGCCAGGGCTATGCGACGGAAGCCGTTCGCGCAGTGGTCGCCTGGGGCGACGAGCGCTTCGGCTCGACACGGACGGTGTGTTTGATCCATCCGGAGAACCTGCGATCGGTTCGGGTCGCGGAGAAATGCGGTTACAAAGAATTCCAGCGCACCACTTACAAGGGACAAGAGACGATACTTTTTGAGCGTTTCAGACAGGGGGAGCCCGGGCTGCAATTCGCGGGGAATGGCCCCACCACGCTCACTTCGGAAAATCGTTGAAGTGCAGAATCGAGTTGGCGAGCATGTTGAACTCGCCCAGATTCTGCCAGCGATACGCCGGGTTGGTGGAGAAGATGACCACTCTGCCCTGCCCCACCGGTTCATCCAGGATGGCCGGACGCCCGCGAGTCTCGGCGACACCGCGCATCAAACCGCTCAAAATGCTGCTGTCATTGCCGGGGAATCGCATCAGGACGCTGCGCCGCGCTTCCTCGGTTGGCACGCGCAGCAGCGGTCCGCCGGCCCAGCGGACGGGGACCACGCGCTCCGAATAGCCGTAGAAGATGGGATGCTCGGGCAGCAGAATCTCGGCTTCCACGATGGGTCCGGGGGCGTAGAAGGCCGCCGTAGTGCGGGCGGCATCCACGGTCTTAGTAATGAATGTCTCGGGCGCGAAGTAACTGGCGGCGCCGAGAGTGATCAGCACCCCTCCGGCGTTGACGAACTTATCCAACTCGGCGACACCGGGCAGGCCCATGCCGCCGGTGATGTCCTCGCTCTGGCCGTAGGCGCCGAGGCTGGGGAAGGCGGGGTCCTTGGTGTACGCGAAGGTCTTACCGGGGCGCGGGTCGATATCGAAAATCAGACCCTTGGCGCCGCCGCCGCGGCCACCCTGGCTGGGAATCACGATCACGTCGTAGGCGGCGCGCAGGTTGCCCTGCTTGATGCGCTCCTTATAAATCAGGTCGTAGTCGATCTCGAACTTATCGAACGCGTAACGTACCCAGCCGAGGTCCTGCGTGCTACCCCAGGTGGAGAACATGGCGAGACGCGGCAGGTCGACCGGGTGCTTCTTGACATCGGGCGCAGCGGCGAGGGCAACCGCCTGTAGACCGAGCTTTTCCACCTCGGCTTTGACGCGCGGGCTGGAAGCCACCAGCAGGGTGCCCGCGGGCAGATCGGTATTGCCGGCCTTGGCGGGTTTCTCAATGGCGTCGAACTGCAAATCCTTCAGGCGATAGCGCAAGGTGATGAGATTGTTGGAACCGTTGTGCAGAATGGCGGTGACGGCGCCAGAGCCCTTGACCGCGCCGGCGGGTTCGTACATGCCGGCGAGGTTCTTCACCGGGACATCCAGCACAGTCTTATCGTTGATCTCGTCGACCTTGGCCTGCGACATCAGGCCCATGGTCCATCCGGTGTCGTCATATGTCGTCTGCGCATCGCTGGGGAAGTTCTGTTTTTCGAGCAGAATTTTGGCCAGGCGTCCGTAGGGCTGGTTGCGCTTGAGCACCAGCGATCCGGCGGGATAGGTGACCGCGCCGAGTTTGAATTCGCCGGTGGCTTCGCCCACTTCGATACCCTGTTTGCGCAGCACGTTGACCACGAAGGCGACCCGCGTCAGATCCTTCTGGCTGGCGGGGAAGACGTAGCCGTAAGGCGCGTCCTTGGAACCCGAATCGACGGAATTGCGGCTCTTGAGGTAAAAATTCTCGAGCACGGTTTTGGGGATGCTTGCCGTCAGTTCCAAAGCGGAGAGGACTCCGGTCTCCATGTAGTTCGTGTTGTTGCGCATGCTCCAGGTGAGGGTGCGTGGCGGAGGCAGCGGGCGGTACCATTCGCGCGCCGTCATGCCGGCGCCGCGCCCGGCGGGGGTTGCGGCAGCGGTGTCTCCAGCGGCGGCGCCACCGCGCCCGCCGCGGCCACCACGTCCGCCCGCGGCCGCGACGTCCGAAGGTGCCGCAGCGGGTGCAGCCGCGGTAGGCGCCTCCGGCGCTCCGTCGGCGCCCCCACCACCTCCAACGCCACCGCCACGGCCGCCGCCGATAGTGCGGCGCATCGTGTTGGCGCCACCGTTGCCGAAGGTCTCATACATGCGCAGCATGCCGTTGTGGTTGGAACTCATGTAGCCGAGATAGCCGGGCGACCACATGTCGACGAAGGCGTGGGTCCACACACCGGGCATCCCGTAGCCGATCATCTTGGTCATTTCGAAATTGGCGAAGATGGGCATTTCGGCGTACAGGATGGGGTCGAGCGTGGGGTTCTGCGGCGATTGCCCGCTGAAGGTGTAGAGCAGCGGCTGCGACTCGTGCAAGTCGTGCATGATCGGCGGATGCCATTCCAGGTAAAACTTCAACCAATTGGACATGGTCACCTGCGAGTAATTGATGTCGCGATTGTTGTCGTGAAAGATGTACTTGCCCCAGTAGGGCGGCCCGGGCGTGCGATCGTTCTCGCCTTCTTCGGCGAGCTTGTACTTGTAATACCAATCGACGTAGCGATCGCGGCCATCCGGTTCGGCGGCGGCGGAGAGCATCACGATGACGTTCTTGCGGATGGAATCGAACAGCGGGCTCTCCTCCGCGGCGAGCCGGTAGGCCAGTTCCATCAACATCTCCGGCGGGCCGGTTTCGGCAGAGTGCAGTCCGCCGGTCAACATGTAGATGGGCTTGGCCTGGGCGATGATTTGTTTGGCCTGATCGGGCGAGAGGCCGCGCGGATCGGCGAGCTTGGCCAGGTAGCCCTTGTACGTATCGAGATTGCGAATGGTCTCTTCATCGGCGATGGCGACCACCAGGCATTCGCGGCCTTCATCGGTGGCGCCGATGGGCAGCAGCTTGACGCGCTTGGATGCGGCGGCGAGCGCGCGGTAATACTTGCCAAGATCGGCCACCCGGGTGAGTTTCTTCGGAGCGCCGGCGTAGTAGCCCAGGACGTCCTTGGTGGTCGGCACGCCCGGCGCCGTAGGCAGGTGGTCCACCAGCGGGCTCATGAATTCGGGGGCCGTAGTCCATTCCTTGACCAGGCGGGCGAACTCCTGGTCCATGGCCTGTTTGGTCTGGGCCAGCCCCAGGGTGGCGGCCAGGATGGCAAGCGCAATCGCGCGGGGTAGTCTCATGGGTAGCACTTCTGTATACGATAACCCTCCACGCCGCGCCGTGGGGAATCGTCATGTCTGCGGGAGGCTAATACGGAATGCGAATTTCAGCGTGGATGATAGCCGCGGCTCTGCTGTGCCCGGTGTTGGCAGTGCATGCACAGGACAACTCGCCCTACAAGGTGGACTTCACGATTCGAGACACCGGCGATGCCGGCGGCAAAACGGGACGAAAGTATTCCCTGCTGGTGAACCACAATCAGAAGACGGTTTTTAAGGTGGGCAACCGGGTGCCAGTGGTGAGCGGTGGAACCGGCGGCGTGGGCGGGAATGCCCAGTTCACCTACATCGATGTCGGGTTGAACATCGATTGCGTGCTCGCCGAAGCCGGATCGAAGTTCGCGATGCACGCGGATCTGGACATCAGCACGGCCGTCATGCCGGATAAGAGCCCGAACGCTGCCAATGCTCCCACCATCTCCCAGATCAAGCTGAGTCTGGACACCACCGTGGCGCCGGGCAAGCCGACCGTAGTAGCGTCCTTCGACGACCCGGTAACTTCCAGAAAGTTCGACGTCGACGTGACAATCACGAAAATGTAACACCGCTCCGGCCCCGTGTTGACAGACGGAAGCGTCTGTCCCACCCTGGTGGGGCAGGCGCTTTCGCCTGCCAACCCATCAGTGCCAGCCTCCTTACGGCCGCAGAATCATCCGCTCCTCCGTCGCCGCCTCCACCGCTTGGCGGGTGAACGGCATCGGATGGTAGCGGCCGGCGGCCCAGTCCGCCAGCAGGTCGCCGTAGTGCTTGCTGGTGGGGTCGCCGCTCTCGCCGGGGACGTTGGTCAT
>JADGNT010000504.1 GCA_017883345.1 Candidatus Solibacter sp.
ACGCCGGAAGCCTCAGGAGATTCCCCGATGTGCGCGGTGGTTTTTCGAACCTGTCCGATTGGAACCCAGCGTGCGACGTCCTACCGCGATGCTTCGTGCCGTCCTGTTCCTACTCGCCGTTAGCCCGCTATTCGGACAGACCGCCGCCGGCATGGCGGCGCATCTCAACGGGGTCCGCTGGGAGGGTCCACCCGCCGCCGCTTGCGCGCCGCGCATTCCCGTCCAGATGGATACTTACGCCACCGTGCAATGGACCCACCACTGCACCGATACCCGTGATGGCGTGATCCGCGAGTCCTTCTTCTACGTCTTCGGCGAACCGGCGCGCATCGCCCGCCTGCGCGTGGATGTGCGGCCGGTCGATGAATCGCCGGAGAACACCGCCCGCCTGCTGCCCGCCCTCGAACGCACGCTGACCGCGCGCTTCGGCGTTGGCACGCATGAGCCGAAGATGATGGAAATTGGCTTTTACCCTCCCCGCTACGGCCAACCGGTCGCGGGCGACCATTGGAAGGGCGGTGGCCTGCACTACTTCCTGCACTCCAACCTGAGCGCTTCCGAACCGAAGGGGGTGCGCCGCGGCGTCCAGTTAGTGGTCATCACCGACCGCCTGTTTGCCGAGCGCGCCCAGGACGACCTGATTCTGCGGGCGGAAGGCTTCGGCGGACCGCCGCCCGAAGACGACGAACCGGTCCGCTCACGTCTGAAGGCGCGGAACGGCGCGCCGTTCGTGCGCGCCATGGGGGCGCTCCTGACCCGGTCCGCCGAAACCCCGCGTCTGGTGCGCGAAACCATTCAGGACCTGACCGCCATCCTGCGCGAAGCCGATGGCGCGGGCGCGCCCCGCCGGGCGCTGTGTCTGGTGGCCGCCGATGCCGTCGTCAACAAGCTTAGCGGGTGGCTGATCGAGCCCTCGCCGCAGGGGGAACGCGAGAGCGCCGTGGCGGCCGGTGTCCGCCGCCAGTTGGCCCGCTACGGCGTGAAACTGGGCGGCATGACGCACTACGGCGGATTGGCGTACGACCGCGAACTGCTGTGGCGCGTCTGGCGCGAATGGCCGGACACCGAAGGCGGGGAACTGGCCTTTCTCGAGTTACAGCGCTTCGGCTGGAACACCGGCTCTGGCGAGGGCTGCCCGAAGAACCCCGACCTGTTCCGCGAGGTCATCGCCAAGGCGGAAGCCTTCCTGGCGAGCCACCCGCGGACAGACTTCCGCACGCAAGTACTCTACGCGCTGGCCGTGGCCAATGAAAGCTGGTGGTCCATCGCGCACGCGTCCGCCGACGACCAGTGGGTGAGCGGGATTCCCTACCCGCGCCGCGCCGCCAACGCCCGCCAGGCGGGGCGGGCGCGCGATGAGGCCATCCGCTATTACCGCGAGGTAGTCGCTACGGCGCCGGGCAGTCCCGAAGCCGCCAGCGCCCTGCGCCGCCTGCCGCGTCTGGAACTGGGCCTCGACACCGGCCAGCGCCGTTTCTTTTGTTCCTATTGCTGACAGTAACCTCCGAAATCCCGGCGACGCCCTATCCTTCAATCTATGCGTCTCAAACTGCTTGCCGTTCTCACGCTCGCCGTGTCGGCCGTCTGCCAGACCCTGCCGCCCGGGGTCCAGAAGAAGGCCTCCGTCGGAGGAATCACCGAATACGAGTACCCCAACGGGCTGCGCGTCCTGCTCTATCCCGATCCCGCCAACCCGAAGGTGACGGTCAACATGATTGTTCAAGTGGGGTCGCGCCACGAAGGCTATGGCGAGACCGGCATGGCTCACCTGCTGGAACACATGGACTTCATCGAGACCAACGATGGCCGGCAGATCAAGAACGAGATTGTGGCCCACGGCGCGGTGTGGAACGGCACCACTTCCGACGACCGCACCAACTACTATGAGACGGTCACGGCGACCGACGAGAACCTGCGCTGGGCGCTGGACCTGGAAGCCGCCCGCCTGGTCAACGTCAAAATCAACAAGCAATTGCTCGATGTCGAAATGACCGTGGTGCGCAACGAGTTCGAGCGCGGCGAAAACAGCCCGCAGCGCGTGCTCGGCGAGCGCGTGGCATCCACCGCGTACTTGTGGCACAACTACGGGAAATCGACCATCGGCTCGCGCGAGGATCTCGAAAAGGTGCCGGCGGAGCGTTTGGCGGCGTTCTACCGGAAGTACTATCAGCCCGACAATACGGTGCTCGCCATCGGCGGCAAGCTGGATGAATCGAAGACGCTCGAATGGGTCGCCGAGACGCTGGGGCGGATTCCGCGGCCCACCCGCACGCTGGACGCAACCTATACGGTGGAGCCCACGCAGGATGGCATGCGCTACGTGGAACTGCGGCGCGTCGGCGAAGGCCAGGAAGTGATCATGGCGTACCACGCTCCGGCGGCCGGACATCCGGATGCGGCGGCATTGCAGGTGTTGGCCGGCGTGATGAACGGCAGCGGCGGCGGGCGCGGCGGCCGTGGGGGCGGCGGCGGCGGCAACGGACGACTCACCAAGGCCCTGGTGGACAACAAGAAGGCGGAGAGCGCCAGCCTGCGGGTGCAGCAGTTGCACGATCCCGGTTTGATCGAAGTGTCGGCAACCTTGAGCAAGGATCAATCCATCGAGGAGGTGCGCAAGGTCATCGGCGAGACCCTCAAGGGGATCGTCAGCGAACCGCCTACCAAGGAGGAAGTGGACCGCGTGAAGACGCGGTTGGCGCGCAACCTGGAACAGCAGTTGACCGACGCGCAGCAGGTGGCCATGGGGATGACGACGCCGGTGTCGCAGGGCGATTGGCGGCTCATGTTCCTGCAGCACGACCGCATACGGCAGGTCACGCCGGAAGATCTGGTGCGCGTGACCAAGGCCTACATCAAGGATTCCAACCTGACGGTGGGTGTGTTCATTCCCGACCCAGCCCCGGACCGCGCCACGGTGCCCAACGCGCCGACCCTGTCGTCCTTCTTGACCAACTACAAGAGCAGCATCACGGTGTCGCGCGCCGAGGAGTTCGACCCGACACCTGCCAACATCGAAAAGCGCGTGGTGCGCTCCAAGCTGGCCAACGGCATGAAGGTGGCCATGCTGCCCAAGAAGATGGCGGGCGGCACGGTATCGGTAGCCATCGAACTGCACTTCGGCGATGCCAAAACGCTTTCCGGCCACAACGCCGCGGCGCAGCTTGCCGGCAGCCTGTTGATGAGCGGGACCAAGACCAGGAATCGCCAGCAGATCCAGGATGAGATGGAGAAGCTGAACGCCCGCATACAGGTGAGCGGCGGGGGCGGCGGCGGACGCGGCGGCGGCGGTGGGCGCGGCGGGGCCGGCGGCGGTGGCGGCATGTCGGGCGCCAGCGCCACCATTACCGTGAAACCGGAGAATCTGCCGGCGGCCATGCGGCTCGCGATCGAGATGCTGCGCGAACCGGCCTATCCGGAAACCGAGTTCGATCGCGTCAAAGGCCAGCGCGTGCGCGCGCTGGAGAACGTTCCCTCGCAGCCCGAACAACTTTCCGCCGAGCAACTGCAGCGCCACCTGAGCCCGTTCGCCAAGGGCGACCCGCAGTATCAGCCGACCCGGGAGGAACAGCTCGAAGCCATGAAGAAGGTCAGCCTTCCCGACGTCAAGCAGTTCCACGACCAGTTCTACGGCGCCTCCCACGGTGAGTTCGTCGTGGTGGGCGAAGTGGACCGGGCCGCGGTGCAAAAGCTCGCCGCGGAATTGCTGGGAAGCTGGACCACTCCCGGCCCCTACGCCCGGCTGACCAGCGGCTACCAGAAGGTGGAGTCGATCAACCGGAAGATCGAGACGCCGGACAAGGAGAATGCCCAGTTCGAAGCCGGCATGCGCATCAAGATGGGGGAGAGCGGCGCCGATTATCCCGCCATGGTGCTGGCCAACTACATGTTCGGCGGATCGATCACGGCGCGCATGCCGAACCGCATTCGCAATCGGGAGGGACTGAGCTACGGCGCGTCCTCGCGCTTCACCGCGCCCAGCGAGGGGGATTCGGCGCTCTTCTCCGCCACCGTAAGCTGCAACCCGGTGAATATGCCCAAAGTGGAAGCCAGCTTCGTCGATGAGCTGAAGAAGACGCTGCGCGAAGGCTTCACGCAAGCCGAAGTCAGCGAGGCCAAACGCGCCTATGCCGACGCCCGCAAGGTGAGCCGTTCCCAGGAGACCGCGCTGGTCGGCTTGATCGCGTCGCACGAACAATTGGGCCGCACCGTGCTCTGGGACGAGCAACTTGAAGCCAGGATTCAGGCGCTCACGCTGGAGCAGATCAACGCCGCGTTCCGCAAGTATATGGACGCGGCGGGAGTGAGCATCGTCAAAGCCGGCGACTTCAAGAAAGTCGCCGTGTACCAGTAGGGGCCGCGCGTCAGTAGCGTGTGCCGCGCGCCACCAGCGCGTCTGTGCCGAGTTGCCTGACCGCTTGCCGGACCTGCTGCGCCGTCGATGACGCCGGCATGGGGAGCCCAAACGAAATGACCACCGGATGCCTTAAGCAGCGCGGCCGCTTCCAGAAGAACCGCCCACCCTCGAAACTGAACACGCTTTCCCACAGCCCACCGAGGTGGACGGGGATAATCGGAGCGTCGAGACCCCGCACGATGGCTTCGAG
>JADGNT010000505.1 GCA_017883345.1 Candidatus Solibacter sp.
CAACTGGACATCCGGCGGAACGAGCGGCTCCAGGACGCTAACCAGGCGCAGGTGTTCAGCGACGCCGATTCCGCCTTCAACACATTGAACGGCAATCGGGTCCTCTTGCGCGCCTACAAAAACAAATACCTGGATCAGGCCACCAGGGTTCGCGATACGGTTTCCTTTTCGTATTCGCATGGCGGAGCATCGTTGTTGGATTTTCTGAACGCGCAGAACGATTACCGCAGCGTCCAGCTCAACTACCTGAATCTGGTGGGCGCCTCTATGACTGCCGCGAGTCAGTTGAACATGGCGGTGGGGACGGAGGTCATCCAATGAAATGCAGTGTGACCCTTCAAAAATGCCCCCAAGAAAGGGGGCATGGCAGCCTGAAAGGCTACGCTACAAAAGCCGCCGCGCTCGCAGTGGCTCTTCTGTTGGCCGGATGCTCCCGCGAGCCGGCGAACCCGGCCCTTGCAATGGCACCTGCCGCGACCGTGGAATCCGTGCCGGATCGCAACCTGATTGCGGTTGCACACCCGGAGCGATTCCCTCTGGCACAGGCAGTCGCGCGGCGCGAGTCCGACCAGATTCTGGCCAATGGCACGGTGGCGGCCGATGTCAGCCGGTCCTATGCGGTGAACGCGCTCTCCTCAGGTCGCGTCGTGGACGTCAAGGCCCGCTTGGGTGACGATGTGCAAAAAGGGCAGCTTCTGCTCACCATGACCAGCCCGGATATGTCGCAGGCTTTCGCCGACTATCAGAAATTCACGGCTGGAGCGGCCTTGGCGAAAACCCAACTGGATCGCACCCGGCTTCTCTATTCCCACGGAGCGACGCCACAAAAAGACCTGGACGTGGCCGAAGACACTTACCACAGGGCGAACATCGATACCCAGACCGCCGAGGAGCGCATTCGCCTTCTCGGAGGAGACCCGCGGCATGCCTCGTCCCTGATTGAAATCCACGCGCCCGTATCGGGAACCATCATCGAGCAGAACGTCACTTCCGCGGCCGGAGTAAAATCGCTCGACAACTCGCCGAACCTGTTCACCATCGCGGATCTCTCCAATGTCTGGATTCTTTGCGATGTGTTCGAGAATGACCTGGCGCGCGTTCATTTGGGCGACCGGGCCGAAATCGAGCTGAATGCCTACCCCGATCGGCGGTTGGCGGGCCGTGTCACCAATATCTCCAAGCTGCTCGACGCCAACACGCGCGCCACGAAAGTGCGTATCGAGCTGCCCAACGAGGCCGGGATATTGCGCCCGAACATGTTTGCCACGATCCATTTCGTAGCGCAGGGGACCGCGACGCGTACCGTGATTCCGTCCAGTGCAGTGTTACGCCTTCAGGACCGCGACTGGGTTTTCGTCAAGCTGAACGGCCAGCAGTTCCGTAGAACCGAAGTGGTAGCCGGCCCGGTCAACGCCGATAAGACGCAACAGATACTCAGCGGCCTGCGCCCGGGAGACCAGGTAGTGACCACCGCGTTGCTGTTCGACCGTGAAGTCCAGAAGAGTACTGAACAGTGATTCAAAAGTCCGTCGCCTTCGCCCTGCAAAATCGCTTCCTGGTGCTGTGCGCCGGAATTCTTGCCCTCATCTGGGGAGCGATTTCCTTTAAGCAACTGCCCGTCGAAGCCTATCCCGACGTAGCCAACAACTACGTTCAGGTGATTACGCAATGGCCCGGGCGGGCGGCCGAGGAGGTGGAACAGCAGGTTACCATTCCCATCGAAGTGCAGATGAACGGGCTGCCGCAACTGGTGTCTCTGCGTTCCTGGTCCCTCGCCGGCCTTTCCAGCATTAACCTGACCTTTGACGATGGCTCGAACAACGATCTCAACCGGCAGAAGGTGCTCGAAAAGCTTTCGCAAGTCAATCTGCCTAATGGGCTACAACCCACCTTGGGCGCCGACTACAGTCCGGTCGGGCAGATTTACTTTTTTACGCTCACCAGCACCAATCCCAACTACGATGTGATGGAGCTGAAGACGCTCCAGGACTGGGTGATCGTCAAGCAGTTGAAATCGGTGCCGGACGTGGTTGACGTTTCCATCTTCGGTGGCGCCACCCGCGAGTACCAGGTGCAGGTGGACCCAAACAAGCTGATCTCCTACGGGCTCGGCATCGGCCAAGTGGAGGCCGCGCTATCCAATAACAACGTCAACGCCGGCGGGAGCTTCATCGAGCGCGGAGAACAGGCGATCAACGTCAGGGCCGTGGGACTGGTTCAATCCACCGGCGACATCGCGGCCATCGTCCTGAAAACGCAGAACGGGATTCCGGTACGCGTGCGCGATATCGGCGCTGTTCGCCAGGGACCCAAGATCCGGCTGGGCCAGATGGGCAAGGCAGACCACTCGGACCTCGCCAAGGTCGTGGACGATCCGGATGTGGTCTCCGGTATTGTGCTGCTGCGGAAAGGCGCCGACGGGGATAACGTGCTGACCGCCCTGCACGAGAAGGTCGATTTCCTCAACCATCATTTCCTGCCGCCGGGCGTGAAGATTGTTCCCCACCTGGATCGCAGCGATCTGGTGCATCTGACCACTCATACCGTGCTCCACAACCTGACCGAGGGAATTATTCTCGTCGCAATCATTCTCTTTATCTTCCTCGGCAACCTGCGCGGCGCTCTCATCGTCACTCTGACGATTCCGTTCTCGCTCCTGTTCGCTTCTCTTTGCCTGGATCTGCGGCACATCCCGGCCAACCTGCTTTCGCTCGGCGCGCTCGATTTCGGCATGATCGTGGAGGGCGCCATCGTCATGGTCGAGAACATCGTTCGCCTCCTGTCGCATCCTGGCGCTCCGGACGAGACTGTCTCGCAGAAGATCAAGCGGGCCGCGCACGAGGTGCAGCGGCCGGTCTTCTACTCGATCACGATTATCATCACCGCCTACGTGCCAATCTTTACCCTGCAGCGTGTGGAAGGCCGCTTGTTCCGGCCCATGGCCTGGACGGTTGCCTTCGCCCTGGCGGGGGCGCTGCTGTTCTCCATGTTTCTCGTTCCCGTGCTGGCCAGCATCGTGTTTCCCAGAGGCACGAAGGAGTGGCGCAACCCGCTGATGTTGTTCCTCACGTGGGCTTACGGAAAGGCGCTGGGCGCGGCAATCCGGTTTCGTTGGGTCACCGCAAGCGCAGCCGTCCTGACTCTGGCCGGCTCCATTCTGCTGGCTCGAACCATTGGGTCCGAATTTCTGCCACACCTGGACGAAGGCGCCATCTGGGCGCGCGGAACGCTGGCGACGAGTACCGGCCCGACGGAGGGCACGGGCATCATGAATCAGGCCCGCGTCATGTTCGCCAAGTTCCCCGAAGTGACGAAAGTGGTGAGCCAGGTCGGGCGGCCGGATGATGGTACCGACTACACCGGGTTCTTCAACACCGAGTACTTCATCGACTTGCGGCCGAAGGAACAATGGCGGCCCATGTTCCACCAGGACAAGGAGCAGTTGATCGCGGCGCTGGGGCAGCAGGCGGAGAAGATGCCGGGAGTCGTCTGGAATTTTTCGCAACCCATCGCCGACAACATGGAGGAGGCGGTCAGCGGCGTCAAGGGCGAGCTGGCGGTTAAGGTCTACGGGACCGATCTGAAGCTACTCGAAGACAAGGCCGATGAGATCGTGGGTGTCATGAGCAAGATTCGGGGTGTGCAGGATCTCGGCATTTTCAGAGTCATTGGCCAGCCCAATCTGAACCTGACGGTGAACCGCGACAAGGCCGCCCGGTTCGGAATCAACGTGTCCGATGTGCAGGACGCCATCGAAACCGCCACCGGCGGCAAGGCGGTGTCCGCGGTGCTGAAAGGCGAGGAGCGTTACGACCTGGTGGTGCGGTATCAACCTCAATACCGCACCACCATCGAGCAGATCGAGAATATCCGCCTGCTGGCTCCTTCAGGCGAGCGTGTGTCGCTCGGCCAACTCTGCGAAGTGGCCATCCGGGATGGCGCTTCCGAGATCTACCGGGAGGGCAACCAGCGCTACGTGGCCATCAAGTACGGCGTTCGCGGGCGCGATCTGGGCAGCACCGTAGAGGAAGCGATCGGTTCGGTTACCAAAACCGTAAAGCTGCCGCCCGGTTATCGCCTGGAGTGGGCAGGCGAATACGAATCGCAGAAGCGCTCCCAGAAGCGGCTGGCGCTCATCATTCCGCTCACGCTCCTGGTGATCTTCCTGATTTTGTATTCCATGTTTTCATCCGTGAAATGGGCCGGCCTTATCCTGATTACCGTCGCCATGGCGCCGATTGGCGGGATTTTAGCGCTCTACTTGACCCGAACGAATTTCAGCGTTTCTTCCGGGGTTGGATTCCTCGCGCTCTTTGGAGTCTCCGTGCAGACGGGCGTGATCATGCTGGAGTACATCAATCAGTTGCGCGCGCGCGGGCTTTCGGTCCTGGATGCGGTCCACGAGGGTGCTGTTTTGCGGTTCCGCCCGATTCTGATGACCATGCTGGTGGCATCGCTTGGGCTGGTGCCGGCGGCGACGTCTCATGGCATTGGCTCGGATTCGCAACGCCCGTTTGCGATTGTGATCGTGGGCGGGCTGATGGCGGTGCTGGTGATGAGCATCTTTCTTTTGCCCGCGCTGTATACCTGGTTCGCGCGCCCC
>JADGNT010000506.1 GCA_017883345.1 Candidatus Solibacter sp.
CAGCCGATTGATCAGACTTGCCACGTAGCCCGCGCCGAAGCCGTTATCGATGTTGACCACCGTGACGTTGCTGGCGCAACTGTTCAACATGCCGAGCAATGCGGCGAGTCCATGAAAGCTGGCCCCGTATCCCACACTGGTCGGCACCGCGATCACGGGGCACGAGACCAGGCCGCCAACCACGCTGGGGAGCGCACCTTCCATGCCGGCGCAGACCACCACCACGCGCGCCTGGGTCAGCCGTTCGCGATTGCTCATCAGGCGGTGAATGCCGGCGACTCCGATGTCGTGGATGGTGTCCACGTCATTGCCCATCAGTTCCGCCGTGACCTGGGCCTCCTCCGCCACCGGGATATCGCTGGTGCCCGCGCAGACCACGGCGATCCGTCCCTTGCCGTGCACGGTGCGGTCGCGCCAGAAACGGATGGCTCCGGAGAGCGGGAGATAGTCGGCGCCGGGGAGCTGGGCGGTGACCAGGGCGGCGCACTCGCGGTCGGCGCGCGTAATCAGGACATTTTGGGCGTTGGCCAACAGGCTTTTCGCAATGGCAACCACTTGCTCGGGCGTCTTACCCTTGGCGAAGATGACTTCCGGCAAGCCGTGGCGGAGGGCGCGATGGTGGTCCACCTTGGCGAATCCCAGGTCTTCAAACGGCATGTGCCGCATGCGCCCCATGGCTGCATCGATATCCACCGCGCCGGCGCGCACCTGTTCGAACAGCGTACGCAATTGGTCCTGGTCCATGACGCCAGAATATCAGAAGCGCCGCGGGTGGCCCTCCGCCGGGTGCTTAAACGTTTTCGGGCACACGACGAAAATGGGGCGAATCCTGCCAGGGAAACCGGGGACTGACAGCGAATTTCCGGCAGACTGCGCCGGAAATTCGCTGTCAGTCCCCGGTTTGCGGTGTATTCATGGCCAGCCTTCCCGAAAACGGTTAAGCACCCCCGCCGCCGCCGGTCTGGAACACCGGATCCACACGAGGCCCAACCAAAGTACTAAGAAAAATCCTAGAAAATACAGACTTTAGGTCTATTGTGCATGGCGGCCCAAAGCTCCATGATATAACCCATGAATACAAGCACAGACAGTACAGGTGCTCACGTCGGAGGACTCCCCGAGCGTCGGGGCACTAACAGGTTTCCGGTTCGTGAGGACGTACGTTATCGGTTAGTTCAGGCCCGGGCAGCCAAGGTCAGCGGCTGCGGAACCACGCTGGACATCGGCAGTGGCGGAATTCTGTTCACCACGGAAGACAAACTGCCGACTGGGCGTATGGTGGAGTTGAGCGTGAACTGGCCGGCGAGGCTGGATGGCGTTTGCCCTCTGCAATTCGTCGCCACGGGCCGGGTGGTTTGGTCCGACGCACAGAAAGCGGCCGTTCGTATCGAAAGATATGAGTTCAAGACGCGGAGCATGAACAGCCTGACGACGGCCGTAGGCCGGTAGACTTCTCGCGAAGCGTGCATTACTCGTCGCGGGGTACCGTGTCCACGGCAAACGCAGGCAGGCACACCGCAATGTATTCCGCACCATCCGCCTCAGGTGTGCTGTAGCGCACCCATTCGCCGCGATGCGCGATAACCGCCTGTCCAGAGTGAACTTCCATCGAGCCTGCGCGATGTTCCACGGGCAGCGTACCGCGCAATACGACGGTGAATTCGTCACGACTCGGGAGGAGCGGTATTCCGGCGAGCAGATCCGATACGTCGCGTTTACGAGGACGCTCGCCGGTAAAGAATCCAATTGGCCGATTCCGCCACTTGGAGATATTCGGTACCGAGCAGCTCCGGGTAGGCTTCCAGGAACGCAGCCAGAGTATCTCGATCGGTAGCCGGGAACTTCGGCGCCAGGATGAGGGATACGTCCCCAATCAGGAGTTTCTTCGGAGGCATGACGGCCGGGCTGACATTCGTCCCGCTGAGGTTCACCCCGCCTCCGTGGGAGGGAGGGCGCAGCGTCGCGAACGAAAACGGATTGCTCATGCCCATGCCCCGTACGGATTCACCGGCGCGGCCGTTCGCCTGAACCAGGGCTATCCCTTCCTCGGTGTAGCGGATGAAGTTCTGGCCATTGTCGTTCGGCGAACACGGTCCGCCGAAAAGCGGCGTCGCGCAATCGACGAACTCGATCGACGCCAGGTGGGCCGCGTGCAAGCGATAGCCGGGTTTCCCGCGCAGAAACTTGTCCCCCATCGCAGCCGCAACGCCCACGGCATCCAGAGACATCGGAATTCCGACCGCGAGTAAACCCATGGCCAGCAGCGGGGCCACGTGTGGCGGCGCGGAACCGTCCGGGACCGCCGCGGTCGCTTCGTTCAATAGCAGCAGCGCGGCTGCTCCCAGCAGAGGCAGGCCGAAGAGTTGCGTGTTGGTGAGCAGAAGCAGCGTGCCGGCGACCGCCGCCATGGCCACCGCCAGCATCAACGTGAAACCGCGGCGGACCGGGACCCCGGGCAGCAGGCTCACCAGCGCGGCCAATAGAACCACCGGTGCAATCTCGAAACGATCCACGTAAAGGCGCACGACCACCGCCTTGGCATCAATCGCGCCGCCCTTCACGCCGGCCAGCAGCCGGTACTCGCGCATCAGCGCGGGCAGGTCGAAGCGCAGATAGGCCATCATCGGAATACTGAGGGCGGCGAAGCCCGCCACCATTCCAGCCAGACGGATGCGTGAGCCGGAGCGCAGCGGTAACGAGACGGCCGCGATCGTCAACGCCACCAGCCCGAAGCTGATCTTCAGAAACAGCAGCAGGGCGCATGCCAGCCCGGTGGAGAAGCCGCCAGCGAACCGGTGCCTGCGATTGCCGGCGTCCTGCGGCAGGAACGACTCGAGCAGCACCAGGCCTGTCAGGGCGTAGCCGTAGCGGTTGTGCTTCATGGCGAAAGCGGCCTGCAGGGGAGTGAAGCCAAGCGGAAACGGAGCGGCGGCGAGTAGCGCCAGGAAGAGGCAGGCCACGAAAAACGGAGCGGGCTTCATGCGCGGCCGAAGCACGAAAAAGGCCCAGAAACTGATCAGCGCGGTGGCAAGGGTGCTGCCGTACCCTAAACCGCGCGCGTTGTTGCCCGCCAGCCAAAGCCCCACCGCGTGCAACAGGTAGTAAACCGGACCCATCTGACCGTAAAAGTCCACTCCAGGCCGCTGCCCGTTGAGAACCCGCCAGCCGCCGTCCAGTGACACGAAGATATCGTGACCGAAAATGTGCAGACGCGGGACTCCTACGATCGCCACGGCGGCACACACCAGGACGAGTAACACAGTCAAGACACGCGTGTCCCGGCGGGCGGTATCGCGGGATCCTGCCCACCACGACACAAAGCCTTCGAAGACGCGCTCGCCAAGTAGTCTTACGTTTCGCGGGCGAGGCATCTTCTCTGTCGTGACTCTGCAATTATACCTCAGGGGTCACCCAAAACCGGCCAACCATAAACCGCCGTCCCGGACGTTTACCCCGACGCGAGGGAGATACCCTCCGTCGATGTGAGTAAAGTCCCGAGACGCCCCCGCTACGCGGCGCCGTAGTGCGCCTTCCGGATTGCCGGCTTCGTGCCCCCGGCGAGCACATCGAGTCTTCACATGTCCGGGGCAGACTGACCTGCCAGGCCCCGCCTTCAAACCTGGTTTCGCCAACAGGTTTCACCAACAGGCCAGCCGCTCCCGAGGCTTGTGCTACTACGGAACGGCGACTACTTCGAGCTGACCGGTCGCGACGGTCCTGTTCGACGCATCGCGATACTTTACCTGGTAGTAAAGCATCCGCTGCGAAATCGCCGGGATCGCGACCGTGCACCCATTTGCGCACGGTACACCGCTAACTCCCGTTTCCGCCCCGCCTGCACCTTCTGAGGGGAATAGGAACTGCACTGCCGTAACTGTTGCCGCCCTAGCTAGACATTTTTCCTGCCGGCTCGTGCAGTAGAACTGTCCCGGAGCTCCGTTCTCCGCGTACCCAAACTGGATCACGGCGTTATCGGCCGCCAGTCCCGCGGGGGGCGTCAACCTCACCGGAATTGGCTGGAATGTCCAACGCACTACTGAATCCGCCGGTGGAAACGGTGGCAGCTTTCCCAGTAAGATATCGGTCCACGCGCCGTTCGTATACATCGAACGGAACATCACCCACGAAGCGTCCGAGAGCGCTTTGCCGTGCCAGTACGGATCGAACACCTTATACCGCGTCAGCCCCTTCGTCAGCGTCCTGCCCAACGCCCCCGTAAAATCGTTCTTCTTGAATCCCACTTCCACGATCGAATTGAGATACGCGCTCATGTTGCCGACGCAGATGTCGACCGGTATGTCTTGATTCTGGCTGTACCACATGCAGCCATACGAACCACCATTGCGTTTCACTTCATTCGGACAGTTCACGTAGATGTCGCCTGGCTGGGCGGCGCTACGGCACTCGCCGGGTTGCCGCGCGACGCAATACTTGTAGGAATCCGCGGACGTGTCGCTCAGAACGTCTCCAGTGGCTGCACTACTGGCATCGATCAGAGGCTGCATCCCGCAGTACGCCCACGTCGGCTGTATTTTCCGATTGATGTTCCCAAAATAGCCGGAAGAACCCCCGCGAGTGTCCGAACCGCTTGCCGCCCA
>JADGNT010000507.1 GCA_017883345.1 Candidatus Solibacter sp.
TTCAACCAGGTGACCAGCAACACCGGCGTCGTCCTGCACAACATGACCTCGTCCGACCTGCAGAGCATGGTGAACATCCGCAAGGCCACCGGCACCGACAATAAAGGCATCGTCTACTTCCTGCCGCAATCGCTGATTAACAACTCCCTGGCGGCGTTCAACCAGGGCGGCTTCACGCCCGCGCAGCTCGATCCGAATGCGCCCTACATCGGACCGGCCGCCCCTGGTCAGCTCGGCTGGCGCGGCTACGTCTATTCGAACTGGAATCGCTTCTTCGATGCCAGCGTGGTGAAGCGTACCACGATCCACGAAAAGATCAACGTCGAGTTCCGCGCCAGCGCGCTGAACGTCTTCAACCTGACCAACTTCGGCAACTCGGGTTCGGGGACCGCCGGCGCGGTGCAGTATGGCAACATCGGCTCGACCTTCGGGCAGGTGACCGGCGCTTATCGCGATATCTCTGGCACCGTGGAACCCGGCGGACGCATTCTGGAGTTCATGCTGCGGGTGAACTTCTAAACCCTTATAGCAACCAATACAGTCGACCGGCGATCTCCTTTATACAGGAGATCGCCGGTTTTCTATTTGCGGCTCGGCAATTTGCGGCACCGCAGTGGCTCGCCAACCGGCGCTGGAGTATACTGTCATCCGATATGGACACACTCAACTCGGACCCTGTAGCAGCGCAGCCGCCCGCGAAACCCGTCACCGGCACCGGCGCCGGCGGGTTTATGCTGAAGGGCCTCTACGCTTCCATGGATAATCAGGACGCCATCGTTGTCGCCAAGGCCGCCGGAACCGCGCTGGGTGGCGGCCTCATGGTGGCAGCCATCGGCGCCGGGCTATGGGCCATCGGAGCTCCTGGAGCCCCGGCCACGCTGGTGGGCGAATCGGCCGCGTTTCTGGCGGCGGCAGCGGCTGCCCTGCTGTGGGCGGCGGCATGTGGGGCCGCCGGCGGTGGTGTGGGGTTCCTGTTTGGCATCCCGCGATCCTTATCGTCGGAAGCCCAGCCCCCCGCTCCCGCGGTTCCAGACCCCAAAGACGCCGGCGCAGATCCGGCGTCCACCGGAAAGTCAGACGCCCCCAAGAAGAACCCTTCCACGGGCGTCAACACCAATCTCGAACAGATTTCCGATTGGCTGACTAAAATCATTGTCGGCGTGACGCTGGTCGAACTGAAAACCGTGGTCCAACAACTCGAAGAGGCGGCGAAATTAATCGCCGCCTCTTTGGGTGGGCCCACCCGATTGTCGTTCGCCTATTCCCTGATGATGTACTTCTTTGTCGCCGGCTTCCTGGGAAGCTATCTGCTGACGCGCCTCTACCTGCAAGCCGCCCTGGAACGCGCCGACGACAATCTCGCCAACCACTGAGGAAGCTTAGACCGTGCAGATCTCGATCGCCCGCTTAAGACTCGCCTCGGCGTTGGCGGACACCCTCGGCGAATATTCGTGCCCAAAGTACCCGGTGAAATTCAGGTCCGCGATGGCCTGCGCGATGAAGCGGTAGTTCAGCTCCTGGGTCTCGTCGATTTCCTTCCGGTCCGGATTGCCGCCGGTGTGGAAGTGCCCGATCCACTGTATGTGGTCGCGGATGTTGCGCACGATATCGCCGTCCATGATCTGCGCGTGATAGATATCGTACAGAATCTTCACGCGCGGGGAATTGACGCGCTTCATCACGTCCACGCCCCAGGCGATGTGGTCGAACATGTAATCCTTGTGGTTGACCTTGCTGTTCAGGTACTCCATGCAGATGGTGATGCCCTTGTCTTCGGCTTGGGCCTTCACCTTATTGAGGAACGCCACGCAGTTGTCGGCGCCTTCGGCATCCGCCATGCCCTTGCGGGTGCCGCTGAAGGTGATGATGTTGGGCACCCCGTTGGCCTTGGATTCATCGATCGCCGCATGCATCAGCGGTTCCAGTTTCTCGTGCAGGTCCTTACGATTGAGCCCGTCGGCGATGCCGCCGCCCGGTCCCGGCGGATACATGGTCGGGGTCAGCCCGTATTTCTTGATGGTGGGCCAGTCGGCGGACCCTTTCAAGTCATATCCGACGATGCCGAGCGATGCCGCAAGCTTGCAGCCATCCTCCAGGCTCGTCCCGCGGGCGAACACCCCGCCCGTCACACACTGTTTCAAGCGCCCCTTCTTCATCTGCGGAGCGGGTGTCTGCGCCAGCGCGGCCGAAGCCGCCAAAGCCGGAAGGAAGTCTCTACGTCGCATGATGCATGAGTATCACAGCGCTTGGTGAAGCGCAAGAGTCAGTGGGTGGGGCCATGTGTCAAGGCAAAGTAAAAGTTCCGGTTTTTGAGTGGCCGGTACGGCCACCCGTGATAGGTTCGATCCGCGGCGCCGGGGTCGCACCTGGTGCTGCTGCCCAAAGCCGATGCGACGGTGTTGGCTCCAAAAGCAGTCGGCGCAAGCCCTCCTGTGGCGACTCGTTTCCCCCCGGGTTTACCGGCCCGGTTCGCTTGAAAGGCTTTCCTGTATCGGACGACCGAATGCTTTTGGTGAAACTCCCGAGCGGAGGCTTTGGGCATATAAACGCGAAGCCCGCCGGGCCGTTTTTGCCCGGCGTTCTGCTTTGACTGGAGTCCGCGGCGATCCCGCTCAAACCCGGGAACCCGGGGACAGACGGAACGTTTTCCGGTTTACGACCGTGACCCGCCCAGCCTATAATCCCTCTATGCGGCCCCTTCTCCTTTGCCTGCTCGCGCTCTCCGCCGCCGCGCAGGACGCTATCGTCCTCAAACCCGCCCGCGTCTTCGATGGCGAGACCTCCCGCCCAGCCTGGGCCGTCCGGGTGCGTGGCGGCCGCATCGAAGCCGCCGGACCCGCGGCGTCCATCGACACCGCCAACGCCAAGGTGATCGATCTCCCCGACGCCACACTGCTGCCCGGCCTGGTCGAAGGCCACTCGCACATCCTGCTCCACCCCTACAACGAAACTCCGTGGAACGATCAGGTGGCTCACGAAGGCCTCGCCCTGCGCGTGGTTCGCGCGGTGAATCACCTGCGCGCCACCCTGATGGCAGGCTTCACCACGGTCCGCGATCTAGGCACCGAGGGCGCCGCCTACGCCGATGTCGAACTCAAGCAGGCGGTCAATCAGGGCATCGTCCCGGGTCCGCGAATTCTCGCCTCCACGCGCGCCATCGTGGCCACCGGCAGCTACGCGCCCAAAGGATTCGCGCTCGAATGGCGCGTCCCGCAGGGCGCCGAAGAGGCCGACGGCATCGACAGCCTGACCCGCGTGGTGCGCGACCAGATCGGCCGCGGCGCCGATTGGATCAAGCTCTACGGCGACTATCGCTGGGGCGCCGGTCCCGGCTCCCGCCCCACCTTCTCGCTGGAGGAAATGAAGCTCGCCGTAGAGACGGCCAAGAGCGCCGGCGTCCCCGTCTCCGTCCACGCCAGCACCCCCGAAGGTATGCGGCGCGCCGTCCTCGGCGGGGCGGAGACCATCGAGCACGGCGACGACGGCACGCCCGAAATCTTCAAGCTCATGGCGGAGCGCCACGTGGCCCTCTGTCCCACGCTCGCTGCCGGCGATGCCATCGCGCAATATGCCGGTTGGAAAAAGGGACAGCAACCCGAACCCCGCGGCATCCAGCGCAAGCGCGCCAGTTTCAAGGCCGCGCTCGATGCCGGCGTGACCATTCTAAGCGGTAGCGACGTCGGCGTCTTCGCCCACGGCGAGAACGCCCGCGAAATCGAGATGATGGTGGATTACGGCATGAGCGCGGTGGACGCCCTGAAGTCGGCCACATCGATCGCGGGGCGCGTGCTCCACATGGAAATTGGCCAGGTGAAGCCCGGCATGTTGGCCGACCTGATCGCGGTGGAAGGCGACCCCACCCAGGACATCGCGGCCCTGCGCAAAGTGAAATTCGTGATGAAGGCCGGCGTCGTTTACAAGCAATAAACTGGCCATGGATGAACACAGATGAACACAGCTAAGAATTTTGTGTTATCGGTGTTCATCTGTGGCTGAGTTTATGTGTACTACCCACATGATTTCCGCCGCCTCACCATGAAACGCGCAAACGGCGGCGGAAGTGGATCACCGCACGCGCGCCCAGTAGATGTTGATTTCCTTGGGCTCGGGGATCACCACCTTCCCCTTGGAAACCGCAGCCTCGGGCTGTCCCGCCGAAAAGGAGGTCAATCGCAGGCCGTCGGGCAAGCCCACATCATCCACATCCAGCTCGACCGGCTTCGCGGCCCCCGCGCGATTCAGAATCACCAGCACGTATTCCTCGGGCGAACTTCTGAGATACGCGTACTGATCTTTGTTGACCAGCAACTGCACCAACTGCCCGCGGCGCAAGGCGGCGTGCTCCAGGCGGAAATGCAGCAGATCCCGCATCCAGTTGAATACCAGCGCGGCGTGGCCGGTGCGTCCTTCCGGCGTGAATGCGTTGACCGGGTCGCCGGGGAAGCCGCCGGGAAAGTCCGCGCGAATCGATCGGTCGGTGCGGTCGGTTCCGGCGCCCATCGCGATCTCGTCGCCATAGTAGAGCTGCGGGACGCGCCGCGTGGTCAGCACAAAAGTCTGCGCCATCAAGAGCTTCGACACGTCGCCGCCAGC
>JADGNT010000032.1 GCA_017883345.1 Candidatus Solibacter sp.
TTCTACTGCCTCGAAGATCTTGAAGGCATCGGTACGGTGGATCACGACATTCCGCTGTCCAAGGGCGGCACGAACTATCCAACCAACATCGTGCTTGCGTGCTGGCCCTGCAACAACAGCAAGCGAGCGAGACTGCCTTCGGAGTTTCGCCCCAAGTAGTCCCGTTTTGTTTTACCAACAAGCTTTTTCAGCGACGCCCGAAGCCTGGGGTGCTGGAGACGGCGCCCCGATATTCACCCTGTAACCCTGGCATCTCCGGCGCGGGAAATGGACGTGGCGGTTGGACGTAGCTGTTCACCGTCGCCGCGCTGAAGTTGTGAACGACGATGGCAGGCTGTTTCGTAATCCGTTCAAGGTTCAGTGGATTGTCCTCCGTTGGTTGCGTTGGTGAACTTCTTCGGCATGTTTCAGAAGTGTTTTAACTTGTTCCACGGTCTGGGCCTCAATCTCAATCTCGCCGACCTTCAGTCGAACTTTGCGGCCGTATCGGGCGCGAAGCCAGGCGAACACAGCCGTGAAGGCGGAAATCAGGAGAGGGAGAACAACAGCGAGAACTACTTTGACGGTGATCTGTTCCGCACTTGAGTAATCGCCGCTTGCCCGAGTCGGCCTTATTGAACGGTACTTAGGACTGCGGTTTAGCCGGCCAAACTCTTTGATTTTGGGGCGCTTACGCCGAAATTAAGATCCAAACAGAATTTGGCAGATCAGTTTTGCCGCCTGGTGGAAGTGCCGTCGGAGTGAAACTCCTGGGTACGGCGACCTGGCAAGCGTGCGACCCGCCTGAGCGGATGGTCGCTACACTCGGAAACGATGGCCGCCATGGGCCCTCTCCCAGTGTGTCGGCGACGCCAGAGCCAACTTAAGCCGGCCTCAAGATCTCCAAGGCCAGCGCCGGCCAATGACGCATCCCCTTATCGAAGCTGATCAGACGAAAACCTGCCTCCATGGCGAAGGCGGCGAGATATGCATCTGTCCAAGTGCCGCCGCTTGCCGCGCGTGCACTCATCAGGGAAATCCAGGTGTTCTCGATGTTCGGAGGTTCGGGAGCGAAGAGCACACGCTCATCATTTGCGAGTTGCCGGTACACCGCTACTGCCCCGGCCGGGGTCAGTGAATCGTCACCCATGACCTTCGGATTGGTCAGAAGGCGGAGGAACGACATCTGGGTGACGCGACAGAAGCACACAGGGGCGACGGCGCCATCGAACCACAAGCGCGCGCAGTCGTGGTGTTCGTGCCGGTCCGAGGCAAGGGCGATCCATACGTTGACGTCGGGAAGGCAACCGGCGTCAACCGAGGGTGTCATCGACCTCGGCGTTGGTCATCGAGCGCAATGAACCCGGGCGGCTGGACCGAATGAGCGGCAATGACACTCGGCTCCGCACGTGATCTGGCGTGGGGCCGTGGGCGATTTCTTTCTTGATTGCTTCGAGTATCACAGCCTGAATGCTGGAACTCTGCTGCTCGGCGCGGGCGAGCAGGGTTTGGAATATCGGCTCAGGTAGTTCGATCGTCGCCCTCATATCCAACTAGTGTCGCATGTCCGTGAACCCCTGGCATCGGGCATCCCTCCTCAGCGCGCCGCCGAGGCCTTCGGTTTGCGCAGATCGTACACGTACATGCTCCAGCCGATCTTGGCGACGGGCTCCCGCATGCGCAGCGCCGCCAGGCTGTTCAGCGGCACGTACACACCTTGTAGCGGAGTCACGTTGGCCACGCAGTATTCGTCAATTTCGTCCCAGCCCTTCTGGTCCAGAGGCTCCGGGTAGCCCATTTCGTCGATCCCGTAGTAGTGCATCTGTGCGTTGCCGAAATAGTAAACGCGGGCGCGCCGTTTACCGCCGTGGGCATCCAGCCACAACCCAAGCTTCTTCACATCCTGGCCCCAGTCGATGTTGGAATCCACCAGGTATTCGGGTCCGCGCCCCGGCCCGCCCGCCAGTTCGTTGAAGAACGCCAGATAGTCGGGGGTAATCCGCGCGCATTCGCCAATCTGCAACGCCGCCAGCGCCGCCAACACGTAGATGCCCCGCCGCCAGTTCGCCCGTGTGGCAATCCACGCCGCCGCACCCACATAAAGAAAGGGGTAGACCGGCAGGATATGCCGCATCCCGATGTTGATCCCGCTGGTCATGCTGAAGACGAAATAGAGCAGCGGTGGCAGCCCCAGGCCCAGCGCCATGGGTGAGATCCATTCCCGCCGCCACGCCTGCCACAGGCCCGCGGCCAGCAGCAGCAGCGCCGCCGCTAGCGCCGCCATCGTGCTCTTCACCGCGAATACCACCGGGAAGTAATACCACCAGCCGGTCTCCGAGCGCATCCCCATCAGGTAGCTGGAGTGCCCGCCCGCATTGTGGTCGGCCACCGCATTCAACCCGAACAGGTAAGCGTGCGCCGGCAGGTGAAGCTTCGACCCCAGGTAGAACAAAATCTCCCCGGTGGGGTTGCCCCGCACCACGAGCGTCGACAACTGCGGCACCTTGGTCCGCCAGCAGCGCACCGTCTCCGGCCAGTAAACCACCACCACCATGAGGACTACGGTGGCCGTCACGGTGCAGGCGGCGATGGCCGCGCGGCGCGCCGGAAACTCCTTCGGCCGCCGGATCCAGCAGGCCGCGTACAGAATCACCAGCGCCGGAAGCAGCAGCACGGCGGAGAACTTCGTGATCAGCGCCAGTCCGATTGTCCCCGCGGCCGTAAGCAATCGCCGCGGACTCGCTTCCTCCAGGTACTCCACCCAAAGCACGCAGGCGAAAAAGAAAAACACCGTGACCGGAAAATCCGTCGTCACATAGCGGCCGTGGGCCATCAGATTGGGGTCGAACGCGCACAGAGCCGCCGCCGCCAGGCCCGCCGCCGGACCGTACCGCCGGCGCGTCCACCATGCCACCGCGGAGGCGAACAGCAGGGTCAGCAGAATATTGGCGCTGCGCGCCGCAATCAGAATCGAATCGGCATCGCGCCGGTTCTTATACAGGAAATCGATGCCGTACCGGATCTGATCTTTGCGCTTGCCGTCCGCTCCGTAAGGCTCCGCGGTGAGGCCCATCAGCGCCAGCGGCAGGGCGCTGACCATTTTCACCAGCGGGGGATGTTCCACGTTCCAGGAATAATCCCCGAGCTTCAGATAAGAGTAGCCCGCCACAATGTGGATGCCCTCGTCCCACGTCTGGGTTTCGCCCCTCGCCGAATGCACTTCGAGCGTGCCCACAATCGCCAGAATCGAAGCCACGGCCGGCCAAAAAAGATGTCGGATGGTCATTCCCGATCCCCAGGATAGCAACCGCCGCCTCCGCCCTGACACGGGGACAGACAGGGGAACCCGGGGACAGACAGGACTGGCAGCGAATTTCCGGCAAAATGCGCCGGAAATCCATGCCAGTCTTGTCAGTCCCTGTTTTGGTGTACACTGGGACAGACGAAACTTTGAGCTTGTATTCGCTTCTTCTCATTCCGATTCTCAACCAGAGAGTTCTCCGGGGCTCCCAGCCTCTATCTTTGTGTCTTTCTAATCTCCCAACAAACGTATAACCAATGTATCCAGGCAGAAACTTTCCCCCTCGCAGGCAGAATCGCAGAGAGAACGTGAATGAATCGATTCGCGTTCGTGAAGTCCGCGCGGTATTTCCGGACGGCACCACCGAGGTGATGCCGACCGCCGTCGCGCTACGCAAAGCGCAGGATCTGGGGCTCGACCTCGTGCTGATCGCGCCCACCGCGGTGCCTCCCGTGGCCAAGGCAGTGGACTTTGGCCACTACCAGTACGATCTGAAGAAGAAGCAGCACGATGCCCGCAAGAAGCAGCACGTGGTGCAGGTCAAGGAATTGAAATTCCGCCCCAATACGGACGACCACGACTACGATTTCAAGAAAAACCACGCCATCCGCTTTCTCCAGGAAGGCAATCGCGTGAAGGCGGTCGTACAATTTCGCGGCCGTGAAATTGCCCACGCCGACCTCGGCAAGAAGCTCCTCATGCGCTTCGGCGCCGATCTTACCGCTTACGGCACGGTGGAAGGCATGCCTCGCATGGAGGGCCGCAACGCTCATGTGTTGATCAGCCCGGTGAAAACGTTCGTCAAGGGCGACAAGCCGGAGAAACCGGAAAAAAGCGACAAGCCTGCCCCTCCCGCCGCTTCCTAGGCCGTGGCTCACAGTACCCATCGCGGCGCCGTGCGGTTGGCCGCACTTTGCCCGCATGATAAGATGCGAGAAGTGCCGTCCCCAGACGAGCGGGGTCTCTTCGCTGGCATCCGGTGAACATGTACAACGCCTTTTTCGGCTTCACCCAAAATCCGTTCAACATGAGTCCGGACCCTGCGTTCCTCTTCCGGAGTCCTCAGCACGAAGAAGCTCTCGCCAGCCTCATCTACGGCGTGCAGAGCCGCAAGGGATTCATCGCCCTGACCGGCGAAGTCGGCACCGGCAAGACCACCATGCTGGAGTGTCTGCGCGATTTCCTCAACGCCCAGCAGATCGCGTTCGCCTCCCTGTTCAACTCCCGTCTCACCGTCGAGCAGTTCTTCGAACTCCTGGCTTACGATCTCGACCTGCGCTGCAACCGCCTTTCCAAAACCGAGGTTCTGCTCTCACTCAACAACATGTTGCTGGAACGCGCCGGCGCGGGACGCACCACCGTCCTGATCATCGACGAAGCCCACAACCTGGAGTGGGATGTTCTGGAAGAAATTCGACTCCTCGGCAATCTGGAAAATCGCCGCGGCAAGTTGCTGCAAATCATTCTGTCCGGACAGCAGGAACTGGATCGAAAACTGGAAGCGCCCGAATTCCGCCAACTCAAACAGCGGATCGCCTTGCGCTGTACCTTGCGCGGGTTCAGCCTGGAGGAGACCGTGGCATACGTGAATTCCCGTATGGCCCGCGCCGGCTTGAGGAATCAGACTATCGTGAGTCCGCCCCTGCTGAATGAAATCCACTTCCGCTCGCAAGGAATCCCACGCCTGATTAACGCCATCTTCGATAATCTCCTGCTCACCGCTTTTGCCATGGAGAGCAGGGTCGCCACACTGGAGATGTTGGACGAGGTCACCACCGACTTGCGCCTGGACTATCCCGGCAAGAATCCGTTCCGTCCCGATTCGAATTACCCGGAACAGGTCCTGCGCCGTCCGGAAGTACGCTTTCGGGCCGATTAATCATCACCGGAATCACCTCCGTGCAACTGCGCAAAACCGCACAAGACTCCCCCAATTCCCGTACTTTCCGCTAGCATCGCCCCAAAAACCTACCGCCGCTAGTGCCTTTTGGCTCGCATACTAGGCCATGATTAAGTTACACTTCGGGTTAGATAGCAGGCACCAGTAAGGTCTGTGCGCTTGACAACCTGCACACTCTGGGCTTGACCAGTCCTTGGAACCGGAGGCAGTGAAATCTTTGGCCAAACAGGAGTTCAATCGACATGCGTACATTCTTTGCCAGCAAACTCGCGTTTCTCGCGGTTCTCTTTCTGTTCGCGTCGGCCTTCACCTGGAACATGGTTCACGGTGCGGGTGCGATCGTTGGTGGGCAAATCTTGATGGCGCCCGACGCGGTGCTGCTTGCGCATAGCCCCACCTTCCCGCCCGATCCCTGGGATGGCGTCCGCCTCGCTCATAGCCCCACCTTCCCGCCCGATCCCTGGGATGGCGTCCGCATCGCAGCCTGACCGAATCGCAAGTTCCGGCCTCGGAGGGCCGAATCCTGACGACAAACGTTCAGGTCCGGCCTAGAGTTAGTAGTGGATGCAACTGGCGTTACAGATCGCCGCCTACGTGATCGGTCTGCCGCTAGGCCTGATGATCATGACCGCGTTGCTGCGCGGTCACTGGAAACAGTATCCGTTCGTCTTTGCCTACGCGGTCGGCGACTTCCTCACTTCGGTGCTGGAGATCCAACCTGGCCTGCAGTACGAAGGCGCCACGGCGCAGGCCAAGCGATCTTTCTCATTATTGTACTGGTGGGACGAGCGGGTGATGCAGGTGCTGGTGTTCCTGCTGGTCATCAGTTTGATCTACCGCGCCGCGGCACACCTGAAGACACGGCACATTCTGCTGTTGGGTGTCATTTGCGGCATCCTGCTGTTTGCGGGTATCACGTTGTTCACCTATTTCGATCCGGGCGTATCCACGGGCAAGTGGATGACCCCGTGGCTGCGGAACCTGAACTTCTGCGCCGCGATTCTCGATCTGGGCCTTTGGGCGTTGCTCATCGGAGCCAGACGGAAGGATTACAGGCTCCTGATGGTGAGCGGGGCGCTGGGTATCCAGTTCACCGGCGGAGCCATCGGCCAGGCAGTGCGGCAACTCTCCCATTCGTCGGCACAGGTCACCGGCTATTTCATCTCTTTGTCGGGTCTGATCTGCCTCTACATTATTTGGCAGGCATTCCGCACGCCTGCCCCTCCGGCAGATTCGAGGCCGCGCGGCCCGCGTCTTCCACGGACCGCGGAGAAACCACCCGTTAGCCAGACTGATTTGGAATAAGAGGGCTATGTGCTTGACTCAGGTAAGCGCTCTGGCATCGGCTGAGTGGGGGCGGTCCCCCTGGACCTGGGGCCCCCTCTGGGGACGACGCCCTCGTCCGCCTTGCTGGCAGGCCGGCCAGGGGGCCGGCCGCGGGCGAGGGCGCCCACCTCACATGCCGCCACAGCCGCGGGCTACCTGAGTCAAGCACATAGCCCTTTGGAACAAAAAAAGAGCCGCTGCGCCCCGGGGGCGCGCGGCTCTTTGCGGAAGTTCACGCGACGTCTACTACTTTTTTTCTTCCTGCGTCCGGTTGGCCGAGTTCGCGTCCGTCCCGTTCAGCGCGGCGGTCACCTGGTCCGCGCTGAAGACCTTCACTTCGACGCGGCGGTTCTTGGCGCGCGCCGTGCGGTTTCGCGCTTCGTCGACCGGCTTCTCCTGGCCCAAACCAATCATGTGGATGCGGTAGATCGGAATATCGTGCTTGGCCACCAGATACTCCACCACCCGGTCCGCACGATTGCGGCTCAGCGTTTCGTTGTAGGCTTTGGACCCCGTCGAATCGGTGTAGCCTTCCACTGCGATGAAGAAGCGGCGATCGCTCTTCACGTCCGTGGCGAGTTTGTCGAGATCCGTCTTGGCGTCGGCGGTCAACTCGTACTTGTTGAATCCGAACGGCACCGCCACCGACGTCTGCAATTTGTAGTCGTCGATGTTGGCGACCACGCTGCGCAGGCTGGTCAACTCCTGCGTGTTCTTTTCGCCAAGCTGGTTGGCTTGGTCCGCGCGGTTCAAGGCCGCGCCGGCGTGTTCATCGGCCGTGGCCGCATGCTGATCCGCGCTGCTCGCGCGTTCCTGGGCCGCGCTGATGCCGGTCTGCGCTTTCTCGTCAACCTGTTTCACCTGGCTGCGAGTATCTTCGATTTGTTGACCGTTACGGCTCGTCTGCTCGCCCACCTGGTCCACCTTCGCCTGAATGGGAGCAGCAGTGTTCTGCACGTATTTTTTGGTTGCACACCCGCTGGCGAGTAGAGCGCCCGTCACGATGCAAGTGGTAGCAAGAAAAGCTTTCATGTCTTTAAACCTCACTGGAGATACATGCAATCCGGACACCAATGCACTTAAACTCCTATTTTTCAATACCGTGCGCACCCGGCCCAGCGCCTGGCAGGCGCCTAGCATGTAAGCTTTACGTAGTCCTGTGGTTTCCACCACGCATCGTCCCCGCTCTCTTCTCCGCTCCCTCCGCGCTGTTTGGGTCCCCGCGTGACGCGCCCGTTGAACACTGCGCGCGCCGTGGGTGCGTCGCATGCCCGGCAAACCCCAGGCTGGAGAGATCGGGAGGACATTCGGGGGATAGCTGTTCTTGCGGCCGTGAAGTTGCACTCGGCGCTGCGGGGTAGCCGCCGCCCCGCCAGTTTCAATTCGATCGCCGCGTTCTGCACGCGCTGGCGCCGGTGCGCCGGATCTTTCTCGAGGCAGCCCGCAATCACTTCTTCCATCGCCGCCGGCATGGCAGACTTGGCCGGTAGCGGCGCTGGGGATTGAGTCGGAATCGTCTGGTTCAATTCCGCTCCCACTCCGGGAAACGCCCGCTTCCCGCTGTCGATTTCATATAGCAGCGCGCCGTAGGCGAACACGTCGCTGCGCACGTCCGGCTCTTCGCCGCGGATTTGCTCCGGGGCGCGGTATGCCGCGCCGTCTTCCAGCGACGGAGCGGCTTGTGGAATCCGTGCTCCGCCCCGTACGCACCTATCCAAGGGTATCAAGCGTTTGATTTCCCCTGGAATCGGATGGCTGGCCGGTTTTCGACCCCGGCCACCCGCGGCCATCGCATCGCCGGCCGGATCCCAACGCCCTGCCACCGGCGTGCGCCGTCGCTTGGTGGCATGTCGCTTGGTGGCATCGCGCCGGGTTTGGTCTTCTGTTATCCTGTTGGACGCGCCCCATTGACACTGCCGGTGGCGCATGTACAATCCAAGTTGGCACCTATTTTCACATCCGGAACGGAAGTGGCGCAAAATGTTGAAAGCCAGGAAAACCCGGCCCGCATCCTCACCTGAAGCGCAGGGCTATAACTCGAGCGATGTCGCTCGCATTTGCGGCGTCAGCCTGCGTCAACTCCAGTGGTGGGACGAACGCAATGTCGTCTCTCCGCGACAGGACGGGCACAAGCGAATCTACATGGCCGAGGAAGTCGTCGAGATCTCGGTCATCGCCGAGTTGCGGCGCAAGGGATTTTCGCTGCAAAAAATCCGCCGCGTGCTGCGCTTCCTGCAAAAGGACATGGGCAAGCGGCTCAGCGAGGCTCTCGCCGGATCGGCGGATGTTCATCTGCTGACCGACGGCAAATCCATCTTCCTCGAAGAGGCGCCCACGCGCATCATCGATCTGCTCAAGAACGCCCGCCAGCCCATGTTCCTGGTCTGCGTCACCGATCAGGTCCGGCGCCTCACCGCCACCGCCGAACGCAAGCCCGCGCGCAGCGAAATCGCCTCCCCCGCCGGCCGCAAAGCGCGCGTCGGATAGACGGCCATCGATTCATGAAAGTTTTTGTCACTGGCGCATCCGGCTACATCGGCACGGCTGTCTGCGCCAAGCTCCGCGACTTCGGACACCAGGTGATTGGACTGGCGCGCTCTCTGGCGTCGGCACGCAAATTGGAAGATGCCGGCGCGCAGGCCGTGCACGGCGACATGCGGGATCTGCCGCTCGTCGCGCGCGCCGCCCGGGAATCCGACGCCGTCATCCATCTGGCTCAGGAGTACTCCGCCGACACCGCCCAACTCGACCGGCGGATCGCCGAAACGGTGCTCGAGGAATTCCGCCTCACCGGCCGCCCGTTCCTCTACACCAGCGGCGTCTGGGTGATGGGTGACACGGGCGGAGAGGAAGCCGATGAGACCACACCCATCCATCCCATACCTCTGGTGGCCTGGCGGCCCGCGCATGAGCAACTGGTGCTCGAAGCGCAGGGCCCCCGCGGTATCGTGATCCGTCCCGCCATGGTCTACGGCCGCGGCGGCGGGTTCGCCGGCGATTTTCAACGGCAGGCCCGCCAACAGGGCGTGGTGCGTCATGTGGGCGCCGGCGACAATCGCTGGCCCTTGGTTCACGTCGACGATCTGGCCGGCCTCTACGTGCTGGCTCTGCAGGCTCCAGCCGGTTCTCTCTACTTTGCTTCCGCGGGTCCGTCGATGCGGGTGCAGGACGTGGCGCGCGCCGCCGCCGCGCCCTGCGGCGCGCGCGTCGAAGCCATCCCCGTGGAAGAGGCGCGCCGCGCGATGGGCCTGATGGCCGATGCCTTGACGCTCGATCAGTTGATTTCCTCGCGCAAGGCCATGCGCGAACTGGGCTGGACTCCGCAAGCCAAGTCCGTCCTCGAAGAGCTCTCCAGCTAGTGTAGTGCGGCGCAAATAGTGCGCCCTATCTTACTCCCGACCGGTCCTCGTGTTGCATCCGTAGCGTAGCCTTCCAGGCTGCCACGTCGGCGTCCTTGCCGACGTTCTTCCAAGAATGCCGGCCCGAATACCGGCATGGCAGGCGGGGGTACCCTCTGGGTCGCCCTTTGGGTCCGCCCGCTCGACTGTACCCCGGATAAGGCGCGCTATTAGCGCCGCACTACACTACGCTCGGGCCGACGCTTGCGCCAACAAGCCTCCCCGCTGCGCGCTATGCCCCACCCACCCACCCGTCGTTGTTGAGTTTCACCTCTTGTTTTCTTCCGTTTGGCGCTGGCATGGGAATTGCACACCGAGCCACCATGGCATACGTAATTACCGATACCTGTACCAAGGATGAATTGTGCGTGCAAGCCTGCCCGGTGGACTGCATCCACCCCAAGCAGGATGAGGGCGGCTTCGCCGAAGCGCCACAGCTTTACGTCCAACCCGACGATTGCATCGATTGCGGCGCCTGCATCCCGGTTTGCCCCACCAATTCGATTTTCGTGCTGGATGAACTCCCCGAGGAATACGCCCGCTTCGCCGCTATCAACGCCGCGCACTACAACTAGTCTCACGCACCAATTCACCCTGCTCCGCGGGGCGACCCCCTTGGCCGCCCCTGGCGAGCCACGCCCGCTTTCTTCTCCGCCTCCTCCGCGCCACTTCGGTCAGTCGCATGGCCGGCCTTCCCGCCGGCTGGCAAGCTGAAGCATGCCCCACCTAAGCCCGCCCCTCCTGTTATCCTCACAAAAGCACACTATTTTCCACCCACGCCGTCCATGAAAAAACTCCTGGCACTGAATCGTAGCGAAATCGCCATCCGCATCCTCCGCGCCGCCAATGAATTGGGCCTACGCACCGTGGCCATCTATTCCAAGGAAGACCGCCTCGCCCTGCACCGCTTCAAGGCCGACGAAGCCTACCTCATCGGCGAGGGCAAAGGGCCCGTGGAAGCCTACCTGGATGTCGAAGGCATCGTCGCCCTGGCCCAAGAGAAAGGTGTGGACGCCATCCACCCGGGCTACGGATTCCTCTCGGAGAACCCCGCCCTGCCGCGCGCCTGCGAACGCGCCGGCATCGCCTTCGTCGGACCCTCGGCCGGTCTGCTCGACCTGCTGGGCGACAAGACCGCCGCGCGCCGCCTCGCCCAACAAGCCGGAATTCCGCGCGTCCCGGGCACGGAGGAAGCCGTCACCAACCCCAAACAGGCCGCCAAAATCGCCGGCGAGATCGGCTACCCGCTGATCGTCAAAGCCGCGTTCGGCGGCGGCGGCCGCGGCATGCGCGTGGTGGACAAGCCGGAGGACTTCGCCGGCAAACTGGAAGAGGCGCGCCAGGAATCGGCCGCCGCTTTCGGCAACGACGCCGTATTCCTGGAACGCTTCGTGCGCCGCGCCAAACACATCGAAGTGCAGATCCTGGGCGACCTCCACGGCAACATCCTCCACCTGTACGAGCGCGATTGCTCCGTGCAGCGCCGCCATCAGAAGGTGGTCGAAGTCGCGCCCGCCGTCTCGCTCGCTCCCAAGATCCGCGCCGCACTGGCCGAGGCCGCCGTCACTCTGGCTCGCGCCGCCGGCTACACCAACGCCGGCACCGTGGAATTCCTGGTCGATGCCGACACCGGCGAGTGGTTCTTCATCGAAGTCAACCCGCGCATCCAGGTGGAGCACACCGTCACCGAAATGGTCACCGGCATCGATCTCGTGCGCTGCCAGATTCAGATCGCGCAGGGTCTCGCCCTGCATGGCCCCGAGATGAACCTGCCGCCGCAGGACCGCGTGCCGCTCTACGGCTACGCCATGCAGTGCCGCATCACCACCGAGGACCCAGCCAACGGCTTCGTCCCCGACTACGGAAAAATTCACACCTACCGCTCCCCCGCCGGATTCGGCATCCGCCTCGACGGCGGCTCGGCCTACTCCGGCGCCGTGATCACGCCGTTTTACGATTCCCTGCTGGTCAAAACCACCGCCTGGGGACGCGAGTTCCCCCACGCCTGCCAGCGCATGGACCGCTGCCTCCGCGAGTTCCGCGTGCGCGGCGTCAAAACCAACATCCCGTTCCTCGAAAACGTCGTCAACCACCCGGATTTCCAGGCCGGCAACGTCAGCACCCGCTGGCTCGAGGAAACCCCCGCGCTCTTCAAATTCGCGCCGCGCCAGGACCGCGCCACCAAGCTGCTGGGCTACCTCGGCGACGTCATCGTCAACGGCAATTCCCAGGTCGCCGGAAAGCCCGCCCCCACCCGTATCCGCACCGCGCCCGTGCCCCCACACGACGCTGGCGGCGCGCCCCACGGCACCCGCCAACTGCTCCGCGACCTGGGCCCCAAAGGCTTCGCCGACTGGACCGCCGGCCAAAAGAAACTCCTGCTCACCGACACCACCTTCCGCGACGCCCATCAATCCCTGCTGGCCACCCGCGTCCGCACCTATGACATGCTGGCCATCGCCAACTTCGTCTCGCACAAGCTGCACAATCTCTACAGCCTGGAAATGTGGGGCGGCGCGACGTTCGATGTCACTATGCGCTTCCTCCACGAAGATCCCTTCGTGCGCCTGCGCCGCCTGCGCGAGGCCATCCCCAATATCTGCTTCCAGATGCTGCTGCGCGCGTCCAACGCCGTGGGGTACACCGCGTATCCCGATAACGCCGTCGCCGCGTTCATTTACGAGGCGTCCGCCCAGGGCATCGATATCTTCCGCATCTTCGATTCCCTCAACTGGCTGCCCAACATGAAGGCCTCCATGCAGGCCGTCCGCCAGACCCCCTCCGTGTGCGAGGCCGCCATCTGCTACACCGGCGATATCCTCGACCCCAAGCGCGACAAGTACTCCCTGGCCTACTACGTCAACATGGCCAAGGAACTGGAACGCATGGGCGCGCACGTGCTCGCCATCAAGGACATGGCGGGACTCTGCCGCCCCTACGCCGCCGAGAAGTTGGTTAAGGCCCTGCGCCAGGAGGTCGGCATTCCGATTCACTTCCACACCCACGACACCAGCGGCCTCAACGCCGCCTCCATTCTGCAAGCCGCCGACGCGGGCGTGCACGTGGCCGACGCCGCCATCGCGTCCATGAGCGGCACTACCAGCCAGCCCAATCTGAATTCCATCGTGGCCGCCCTGGAGCACACCAAACGCGCCACCGGCATCGACCTCGACGCGCTCAACCAGTGCGCCGATTACTGGGAGGTGGTGCGTGAGTTCTACGCGCCCTTCGACACCGGCCCCAAGACCGGATCGGCCGAAGTCTACCTCCACGAGATGCCCGGCGGCCAATACACCAATCTCAAGGAACAGGCCGAATCCATGGGCCTCGGCGCGCGCTGGCATGAAATCGCGCGCACCTACGCCGAAGTCAACCTGGCCTTCGGCGACATCGTCAAGGTCACCCCCTCCAGCAAAGTGGTCGGCGACATGGCCATCTTCCTGGTCAGTCACGGCATGACCATGCGCCAGTTCGAACGGTGCACGCCGGATCATAACCTGACCGTGCCGTCGAGCGTGATCGACATGTTCATGGGCTCGCTAGGGGAACCCGGCGGCGGATGGCCCAAGCGCCTCCGGAAGATCGTCCTGAGAGGCGCCATGCCGCGGCGCGGCCGTCCCGGCGCCCGCCTGCCCCCAGTCGACCTCGCGGAAACCGCGGCCACGGTGGAGAAGAAGATCGGCCGCACACCGCTGCACGACGAAGTGCTCAGCTACCTGATGTACCCCGACGTGTTCCTCAAGTTCGCCCGCGCCCGCCAGAACTGGGGCGACGTCGACGTGCTGCCCACGCCGCAGTTTTACTACGGCATGGATCGCGGAAGCGAGATGGCCGTGGAACTGGAACCCGGCAAGGCCCTGGTCATCAAATTCCTGACCATCGGCGAACCGCATCCCGACGGCACCCGCACCGTCTTCTTCGAACTCAACGGCCAGCCGCGCGAGGTCTCCATCCGCGACCGCGCGTTGCAGGTGACCGAGCGCGCCCAACCCAAGGCCGACCCCAACCAGCCCGGACAGATCGGCGCACCCATCCCCGGCGTGGTGTCCACCGTCGCCGTGGAACTGAATCAGAAGCTCACGAAGGGCGACCGCCTGCTGGTGATGGAAGCCATGAAGATGCAGAGCACTATCTACGCCCCGCTCTCCGGCATCGTGACCCAGCTCCTGGTCACCCCCGGCCAGCAGGTAGAAGCGAAGGATCTGTTGCTGGTAATCGAGTAGTGCGAGCAATGCCTTGTGGGGTTGGAGATTTCACATTTTGGTCGAGTCAAACACCGAGCCCGAAGGGCGAAAGATAGTAGCCCACGGCGTCAGCCGTGCGGAATCGAGGCGCGGTAATACAGAGCCCTGGAAGGGGCGTAAGACGTGCGCCGGCATCCGCCCGCGCGAATCGAGCGCCAGTTCCAGCACCGTCACCACCGACACCGCGATCTCCGGGTCGGCGGCCTGCGCGCCAATCGCCTCCAGCATCTCGTACGCGGTCTGGCCCTGGCGCTCCGCCGCGATGACCACGGAGGAATCGCTGGATCAGTCCCACGCCTGGGGCGGTGCACCCTGTGGGTCGGACTCGCGATGGCTGTCGATGGCGGCTTGGATGTCACGGGCGAAGGCGGCGT
>JADGNT010000508.1 GCA_017883345.1 Candidatus Solibacter sp.
TGGGGCTGGCTCATCAGGGTGGTCGTGAGCCCATGCTCGACGATCGCGCCATGCTCCATGACGGCGATCTCGTGGGCTAACCCAGCGACTAGCGTGAGGTCATGGGAAATCAGGATATAGGCGATCCCCAGGCGTTCCTGGAGACCGGTGAGAAGGGTGGCGACCTGAGCGGCGAGCGAGGCATCGAGTCCGTTGAAGGACTCGTCGAGGATGAGCAGCTTGGGCTCGGCGACGAGGGCGCGCGCGATGGCCAGGCGCTGGCGCTCTCCGCCGCTGAATTCGTGGGCGCGCTTGCCGAGAGAAGCGCGCGCGATGCCGGTAAGCTCCAGGGCGGCAGCGGCGCGCTCGCGGCGTACGGCGCCCGTGCCGCGGCGCTGGATCACCAGCGGCTCCTCGACAATCTCGGCGGCGGTGAATCGCGGGTTGAGGCTGGCGGCGGGCTGCTGGAAGATGAGTTGGATGTCCAGGCGGCGCTCGGGCGAGAGTGGACGGCCTTCGAAGAGGATCTCGCCGCCGGTAGGGATTTCGAATTGCGTCAGGCAACGGGCGAGGGTGCTCTTGCCGGAGCCCGAGGCGCCGATTACGGCCAAAGTGCGGCCCCGATCCAAGGTGAAGCTGACTCCGGCGAGGGCGGCGGTGGCGGGCAGGGGAGGGGCGAGCCAGCGGCGGCGGAAATAGGTTTTCGACAGCTTGCGGACGCGCAGCAGCGGGTCAGCGGGCATGAACTTCTCCCTTGGTCAGGGCGCCGTCGCGCAGCACCAGGAGCTGGTCGGCGGTGGCGGCGAGGATGCCGGGGCGGTGGCTGATCAGCAGCAACGACATGCGCAGTCGATCGCGCAGGCGGCGGAAGAGGGCGGCGAGTTCCACCACGCGAGGGGCATCGAGGGAAGTAAAGGGTTCGTCGGCGACGATCAGGGCGGGCCGGCAGGCGAGGGCTTGGGCGATGGTCACCCGCTGGCATTCGCCGCCGGAGAGTTCGTGGGGATAGGCGGCGAGGATGCGGGCCGGCGCGGGGATGCCGGCCAGCGCCAGCAGGTCGGCTGGGTCGCCCTCGGCGTGGTGCGCGCGCAGGATTTCGGCGATCTGTTGGCGGACGCGCAGGACGGGGTTGAGGGCGAGCTGCGGGTCCTGGAAGATCATGGCGATCTGCGCGCCGCGGACGGATTCCAGTCCGCCTTCGTCGAGCCCGAGCAGATCGCGTCCGCGCAGCAGCACTTGTCCGCCGACGCGGTATTGGCCGGGAGGGAGCAGTTTGAGTAGAGCCAGGGCGAGGGTGGTCTTGCCGGAACCGGAATCGCCGGAGAGGCCGGCGATGGTTCCCGTGGGAATGTCGAAGGAAACTCCGCGTAAAATGTCGCGGTGGGGGAGCAGGCGTACGCACAGATCGCGGACTTCGAGCAGCGGCTCGGGCGGCATTCGTCCTATTCTATGGCTTCTGCCGGGTCCTATGGCTGGGGACCCAGGTCGGCCCATTCGGCGTCGCGGGGGAGCGCCACACGCTGGCCCGGGATGCGCGGTACCAGGTGCACGTAAGCGTGGAAGTCGAGTTGGCCGCCCGCCGGCCAATCGACAAAGCCGGCATCGAAACCTTCTACCGCGATGGATTTGGCGATGCGCCGGCAGAGTTGGGCGATGGCGTCCCAGATCATGCGCTGCTCCTGGACGTCGAGGTCGTAGAAGGCGGCGACATGACGGCGCGGGGCGACAATCAGGTGGCAGGAGGCGAGTGGGCTGGGATGCGGTACGGCCACCACAAACTCTGTGAACACCCAGGCGTCCTTGGGTGCGACGGAACAGTACGGGCAGGAGGGCAAGCCAATACTATATCTCACGGCTTGCCGGTAATCGATAGTACTTGGGTCTGCCAGGTTTCCAGGGAAGAATGAATCGCACGTCCGAGGTAGGCGGCGCGCAGCGCGCGGAGGCCGGGGAGTTTGCGGGCGCCGATGGCGTAGCGCTGGAAGCGGGGCTGCTGGTCGAGCAAAGTCTCCGGGAGGTAGATGGGCTCGCGGCGGAAGTTGACCAGGGCGAGTCCGCGAGTCAGGCTGGCGACGGCGGCCTCGACCGGAGAATCGGCGTGGAAGAAGTAGGTGGCGCGGCCGCTTCCGGTGGTGGCTTCCCAGGCGGCGATGTTGCGGGCGAGCGGAAAGAAGTACCAGAAGAAGAGGGGGGCGTCGGGCTCGGCCGCGTCCTCCTCGTTCGGGTCAGCAGGGGTTTGACTCAACCCTGCGGCGAATTTGAAGCCGGCGAATAGCGGGGCGACGGACTGGCGGTTGAGCGCCTTGGTGATTTATTCTCGGCAAGATATGCTTTAGACCACGCCCGCCGAGTTGCCCCGCCTACCACCGCGGCAGGATGCGTTCCCAGTTGGGGTCCACGTGCTTGCGCATCTCCGCCACGTCGTCCCGTTTGCGGTAGGGAATCTTGGCGTAGCGCTCCCGGCCGCGCGCCAGTTGATCGTAGTCCAACTCGATCCCCAACCCCGGACGCTCCGGAATCGGCACGCAACCGTTGACGAACTTGATGCGTCCGCCGGCCACCACCTCGTCCTTTTCGGTCTGCCAGGGATAGTGCGTATCGCAAGCGTAGGTCAGATTGGGACAAGCCGCCGCCACGTGCGTCATGGCCATCATGCTGACTCCCAGATGACTGTTGGAGTGCATCGAAAGCCCCATCCCCAGGACCGACGTCAGATGCGCGAGCTGCTGCACATTGCGCATGCCGCCCCAATAGTGCGGGTCGCAGAGCACAATCTGCACCGCGTCCAGTTTCTTCGCCACCGGCACGTCGGCGAAACACGTGACCGCCACATTGCTCGCCTGCACCGTGTGGTTATTCTCGGCCAGCAAGCGGCGCCGCACCTCGCCCATGCCCTCTAGCCGGGCGCACCCGTCTTCCAGGTAGCCGCCACCGGCAAGTTCGTCCTGTAGCGCGCGCCCCACCTCCACGGTGGTATCCACGCTCCACGCGCAGTTGGGATCGATGCGCAGCGGATACTTGGGCCCGAACTCGCGGCGCAGCGCGCGGATGCTTTCCATCTCGATCGCCGGGTCCAGCACGCCGCCCTTCAGCTTGATCTCGCGAAACCCGTACTTTGCCGTCATCTGCTTGCACTCGCGCACGCACGCCTCGGGCGTAAGCACCTCGCCGTACTCGTCCTCGCGCGCGTCGCCGCCAACGCCGCCGCCGCCCCCATGCTTGTAAAAGAGGTACGCGGAGAAGCTGACCTCATCGCGCACGCGCCCGCCGATGACGTCGCAGACCGGCTTCCCGATGGCTTTGCCGATCAGGTCCAGGCACGCGATCTCGATGGCCGCGAAGCAGCGCGCGTGCCGGTCCAACGGATTCTCGCCCGGCACCAGGTAGGTCTGCGAGCGGCCGCCCGGCGCGTTGGCCATTGTGTGTTCGGCCTCGCGGCTCAAATCCCGCCATAACCCGGCCAGTTGGAATGGGTCCATTCCGGTGACGCGGGCGCGCACCGCTTCGAGGCCGGCCAGCGGACCATCGCCGCCGTAAGTCTCGCTGAACCCGGTCAGGCCGGAGTCGGTCTTCAACTCCACGATGGTGCGCAGCGCGAACGGCGCGTGCAGGCCGTACGAACTACGCAGCGGTGGATCGGCAATCGCGATCGGATGCAATACCAGTTCCGTGATTTTCATGGCACGTGATTGAAAGGTGACGGACCGGTCTCGAAGGGGTGGTGGTGCGCGGCTTACTTGCGCGAACCGCGGCGCGGGTTCCGGATCTGCGATTGACGCACCTTGATCTTCTTTCGCTTGGGCTTGGTGATCTTGAAGGTGCCGCTGCCCACGTACTCCGCTTGATACAGTTTATCGTCCGCCAAAACTTTTTCTCCTGAAATCTACGAATAATTGATCCCTCATTGTACCGCGCATTATTCTGGAAGATGAGGATGGGGGTTTCGCCGCCACATTTCGGAGAGGATCCAGCGCTGCCGCTGATGCCGGAGCTCGCGCCCAGCCGCGTCCCGCATACCTTTCGCGCCCTGCGCCACCGCAATTTCCGCCTCTTTATCGGCGGCCAGATCGTCTCGCTGGTCGGCACCTGGATGCAGAACGTGGCGCTAAGCTGGCTGGTGTATCGCCTCACCCACTCGGAACTTCTGTTGGGCACCGCCTGGTTCTGCTCCCAGATCGCCGTGTTCGCGCTGGGGCCGCTGGGAGGCATCGCGGCCGACCGCTTTCCCCGCCAGAAGGTGGTCATCGTCACCCAAACCCTGTCGATGGTGCAGGCCTTCGTACTGGCGGCGCTCACCCTCACCGGACGCGTCCAGGTCTGGCAGTTGCTCGTGCTCGCTGGCGCACTGGGCGTGATCAACGCCTTCGACATGCCCGGCCGCCAGGCGCTGGTGATCCAGATGACCAGCAAGGAAGATCTCATCAACGCCATCTCGCTCAATTCGGCAACGTTCAACGCGGCGCGCGTGGTGGGGCCCGCCATCGCCGGAGTGCTGCTGGCGGTGGTCGGCGAAGGCACCTGCTTCCTGATCAACGGTTTCAGCTTCCTCGCCGTGATCGTCAGTCTGACGGCCATGCGGATCCCGCCCGCCGCGCCCAAGGC
>JADGNT010000509.1 GCA_017883345.1 Candidatus Solibacter sp.
GGCACTCAAGCGCGAGGCACGCCTCGCGCACCCGCTCGCGCTCTTCCACCGTCAACTGATCGACGCGCCCACGTAAGCTAGAGCCCATCACGATAGTCCACCAATCCTCCACCGATTCGATCGCGTGCTGGTGATCCTCGGCCTCGGTTTCCACATTCGCGATGCCGGCGGCGGCGAACACCTGCTCCACCGCACCCGATTCGCTCAACCGCTTGCGTGCGCTGTGCGCCTGGTCCAAATCCGGACGCTCACGCCGCAGCGCATCCCAAAACAGCGTGTCGCCGGGTTCGAACGAGTCTGGACCCCAGGTGGTCACCACTAACCTCCCTCCCGGACGCAGAAAGCGCCACATCTTGCGCAACGCGGCAGCCATGTCGGGAAAGAAGAACAGGCCGAACACGCACACCACCGCATCGAAGCTCTCCGGCCGGAAATACACCTGGTCGAAATCGGCGTGCCGGAATTCCACGTTGCCGACACCCTGCGCGGCGGCCTTGGCGCGCGCCAACGCCAGCAGCGGCGGCGCCAGATCCACCCCGATCACGCGCCCTCCCGGCGTCACCGCGCACGCCGCCGGCAGCGCCGAGGCGCCAGCGCCGCAACAGACATCCAACACCATCTCGCCCGGCCGAAGGACGGCGCGCTTTACCGTGCGCTCCCCGAAGTAGTTCCAGAAGCGGAGAGCGGGCGCATCGTAATGGTCGGCCGCGGCGCTATACGCGGCGACGATCTGCGGTTTTGGTGTCGGCGTCATTCCCAATGGTACTGCTGCCCCCTCGGGCGAGGAACCACGTCCGAGCTTCGCTCGGATGCACAAGGCGGAGCCTTATGCCACGTCTAGCGAGCGGCGATGGCGGCGGTGCTGGAGGGAACCTGCGGCCGCCCCACTTTGGCGTGCGCATCGTTGGGGTACTGCTCCAGCGCGATACGGAAGGCCCGCTCGCTCAAGCTCGCCCGGTTCGCCTTGAGCGCCGCGCGTCCCCATGACTCCGCCACCGGACGCGGGTAGTAGGGCGGCTCGGTATACACCAGACGCCGCTCCGCCTTGCTCGCTTGCTCGAACTGCTTGAGCGCCCGGCCGGCGTGGCCATCGGCCAGTTCCAGGTGCGCTTGCAGCTCCTGGCGCGCCACTTCCAGTTCGGTGGGGTTGGCACGCTTGGTCCGCCCGCGGTAGTCCGCTAGTGCGCCGTCGAACTGCGCCAACTCGTCGCGGGCCTTGGCGGCATTCCCTGTGTTGACGAACGCCAGCGCTCGCGCCCAGTGCCGCCAGGCCTCCTGCCGCGGACGCGCCAGCACGGGCAACATTTCACCGGTAAGAATTACATCCCATTTTTCGAACTGCACCAGGGTGCGCAGCATGGCGAACCACCCCTGCGCCCGCGCGCTGCCCACTCCATCCGCCGCCGCCAGTTGCGCCGGATTCTCGTGGAACTGAAGCAACTCCTTCGCCGCCTCAATGGCATCGTCGTAACGGCCTTCGAAGGAGTAAGCGGTCGCCATGCAGTGGACGTTATGCCCGTGATGTCCATCGCCATAGAGCTTATCCAGAGCCATCCACTTGCGCTCGTTCTCCGCGGCGCCGGAAAAGGCTTTCTCGGCGTCGCTCCAGCGCCCGGTCTGCGAGTATATGTGCCCCGGCATATGCAGCGCGTGCGGAATGTTGGTCACCAGTTGCGCGTACTTCTCGCAGCTCGGCCACGCATCCTTGGCAAACGTGGAGCCTTCAAAACCGTGGATGATGTAGTGGTGCAGCCCGGGATGCTCCGGCGCCTTGGCCAGCAGGCCGCGCAGAATCGCCACCGCCTCCATGGTGCCCGGCGCCGCCGGCTTCTTCTCCGGCAGCGTGAATCCGCGCATGATCATCAGGGCCAGATCGAGCCCGGCCTCCACCTCGCCCGGATGGGCCGCCAGCAATGCGCGCATGCCTTTGACGAAGGCCTCCTCGGGATCCTTGGCATCGGGATCGCGCCGCGCAGCGATGGCGGCGATGTACATCTTCTCGAGATCGGTCGCCTTGCCTGGGACCTGGCTCAACTCCACCGCCTGCTTCGCCGCCAGCCGCGCGCGCGACGTGGCCGGCGCCACCTGCTTGCCGAAGAATGCGCCCAGTGTGTCGATCTGGAATCGCGGCCGCCAATCGCCGGCGGCTACCATGGCGATGCCCCAGTACGGCATGGGCGCTGCCGGGTCCAGCGCGGCAGCCTGCAGGAAGCTGCGCTCCGCCTCGCGCGCCCAGAAGGAATGCATCTGCGCCACGCCCTGGTCGAAGAACTGCTGCGCCTCGGGGTTGGAGGTCGTGATCGCCAGATGCACCGTTCCCATGCCGGGCAGAATCTTAGCGGGCAGGGTGGGCGCGAGCGAGCTCGGCGGCGGCGCGCAATTGTCGCCGCCTTTCGGCTGCTGGGCCGCGGCGGCAAAAGCGAGAGTCACAAAAGCGAGAGGCACGAATGTGAGAGTCACTGGCACAGCGAACTTCATGGCTGGTTCTCCAGTTGGCGTGCAATCAGGTGCACGAGTTGATCCGGGCGGTAGTTGGAGCCTTCCACCTGGGCGGCCAAGCGTCCATCGCGCCCAATGATGGAGGTGGTGGAATTGTGGCCGATGGAGCCTTCCCCGGCCCAGTAGATTTCGCCCAGCGCCGCGGCCAGCGGAGCCACGTCTCCCGTGAGGAAGCGCCAGAGGGATCCGGCGGCCCAGCGGCGCGCGTATTCGGCGAGCACCGACGGCGTATCGAACTCCGGGTCCACCGTCACCGAAAGCAGCAACAGGCCGTCCCCGGCCCGATCGCGAAAGTGGCGTTGCAGCATGGCAAAGTTCGCCGAAAGCCGCGGGCATACATCGGGCAGCGGGCAGCGCGTAAAGATGAAATCGATGGCCACCACTTTGCCGCGCAGATCGGCGGCGCGAAGCGTGCGCCCGTGCTGGTCGGTGAGTTGGAACTCCGGCAGCGCCGAACCGATGGCGAGTTTTTCCGCGGGCGCCGGGAGCGCAACGTCGGGCGCGCCGGTCGGCCGGATGTGGCGGGCAACCGACCGGCCTTTGGTCACCGCCAACTCGAACGCGATCCGCGCGCCAGGATGCAGCGCCGCCAGTTCCGCCTCATTCTCGGCGCCAAACTCCATCAGCATCGCCGGCATGTAGTGCGCGATCTCGCGATGCGACACCAGCATCGTTCGCGCCGCCGCATCCACCGCGACCACAATCCCATCCACGGAATAGGTCTTCGCCAGCAGGGGAACGGCGAGGATCAAGAAGAATGTGGCACGGCTGCGCATTTTACCCAGGATTAGTAGGATTATACGCGAATTCAGGGTGCGCCGGCTGAGGCGAAATGCCGATGGCGCGCCGGGTGGAAGGTATGCTCCTGGGTAAGGGCGCGAGCCGAAGATCTAAATTGAGCCTCGGCGTCCGCTCAACAGGTTGAACACGAACACCACTAAGGCCACGACCAGTAGTAAGTGGATCAGGCTCCCGCCGACGCTAAAGCTAAAACCCAAAAGCCAGAGAATCAATAACAAAACGACGATTGTCCAAAGCATAGTTCTCTCCTGTACCGATTGCTGAGCCACTCTTATTTAGAAGAGGTGGCCTTTTGCCCTTTAACCTGCAGCACGTTCACTACCTGTTGCACGTTTGGGACCGCGGCCGCGACGGCTTCGGCCCGCTCGCGCTTGGCTGGAGAGTCGACCTCACCAGTCAGTGTGACGACGTGATTTTTCACAGCGTATTTCACGCTGTCATGAAGGTTCTCTACGATGAGAGCCGCATTCAGGTTGCTCTCGATACCCTTGTCCAGGTCCGAGTTCACCGTTTTGGCATCACTCTCGACGCCCGGCGGAAGCACTGCAATCTCGTTGGCCACAACCTGGGTCCCCGCGATGGACCTGGCGATGGATTCGGCTTGTGACTTGTCACCGTCTCTTGCCACGTGTCCGCCCAAGGTTACGATGCCCTTGTCACGATCCTGAGTTACCGAGACATCTTTGAAGCCGGCCTGATCCAGCGATGTGCGGATGTTGCCAGAAACGTCGGCGGTCTTCGTGGACGTCGTTGAGCACCCTACCAGCGTCCCGGCCACCACGAGTGCCAGTAAGGACAAGCACGTTTTGAATGTTTTCATTTTATCCTTCTCATACGAAATCGGTCAACCTCCCCTCAGAGCATGAGAAGGGCCGAACTTCTGTGTACGAAAAAACTCAACGAGGCTAGCTCGGCAGATGCCCACCCACCATACGAGCCCATTTGGGATGGTCCATCACAAAAGCCCATCTCGCCGAGGATTGGATGCCGGATTGCTTAGCTTTTCGGTGGCAGAGGTGGTTGCAGGTAGCTGCGGCCTCCGTTCTTAAGGATACCGCTCGTGAATAAGACGCTTGGGATCATCCTGATTGTGCTGGGCCTGTTCGGTCTTGCGTGGGGAGGTTTTACATACACCACCACGGAAAAGGTCGTCGATATCGGGCCGATTCACGCCACTCGGGATAAGACGCACGACGTACCTCTGCCTCCCATCGCGGGCGCGGTGGCGCTGATTGGCGGTGTTGTACTCCTCGTAGCAGGCAGAAAGGGATAGCTCCCCA
>JADGNT010000510.1 GCA_017883345.1 Candidatus Solibacter sp.
GCGGCTCCGCAAGGCGCAATTTGCCGCCGCCGATTTCGAGCGGCATCCACAGATAGCGTGAATCCCATTGGGTTCGCGGCTTCCAGATGTCGCCCATGAAAATCACCGTCGTCGCCTTCTTGCCGGCCACCTTCAGCATCATGGTGGATTGCGAGCCGTAGGTCTTCGTCTCCGGCGGCGCGATGTCCTGGAACTCCGACCAGGGGCCTTCCAGACTGCGCGCCGTAGCGTATTTGTTCGGATTCGGCGCCCAACCGGTCAGTGCCGACCCGACCACGTAGTACAGTCCCTGGTAGTGGACCACCGCCCCGCCCTCGAGCGGTGCGCGGATCAGAGACATGTCGCGCTCCACGGTCAGGTAATCGTCCGACAGCTTGGCAATGTGAAAACCCTTGGCCGGCCGGTCTTCAAAGATCAGGTAGGCCGCGCCGTCGTCGTCGATAAACTGGCCGATGTCCCGGCTCTCCTGTCCCAGCGGGCGAAAGCTTTTCAGGTAGCGGTAATCGCCATCCACGCGGTCGCTCACCGCCACGCCCACGCGCGCCAGTTTGTACCCGCGGTCGTCAATGTGCATGTACATCACGTACTGCCTGGTCTTCTTGTTGTAGAAGACCTTCGGGCGCTCCAGTACCCAGCCTGCGCCCAGGTTCTCCGGATCGGCCTGCTGCATCACCTGGTTGCGGAAGGTCCAACTTGCCAGGTCTTTCGACGCATAGCAACTGACGTATCGTTTGGAGCGATCCAGGTTCTGCGTCCGATCCTCGCCGAACCAGTACCAGGTGTCCTTGAGCTTGACGATGCCGCCGCCGTGGCTCTGCACGTGTTGGCCCCGGTTGTCCGGCCACACCTCTCCCGGTTTGATGGTCCGCGGCTGGCCGAGTGCAAACGTGACAGACAAGCACACGAGCACCGGCAGTCCGGCAAAGGCAATTCGATTGATTTTCACGGCTACTCGACCGCTTTCTCCTCCACCGGCCCGAACTTCTTCAGCAGGTCGCGGATCTTGTCGCCATCGCCCACCGCGACAATCTGCACGTTGTCGTAAGGCACGTACTTTTTGGCTACGCGCATCACGTCGGCCGCGGTGATGGCCATGATTTTTTCGGAGTAGGTATCCCAGTAATCCTCCGGCAGGCCGAATTCGCGCTGCTGCATCCAGCGCTGCAACACCTGCGCGGGGTTCTCCAGGCCGAGCGCGAAACTCGCCACCAGGGTGCGCTTGGCGCCTTCGAGTTCTTCGGTGGGCACCGCCACCTCGCGGATTTCCTGGAACTCCTTCAGCAGGTCGGTGAGCGCCGGCGCGGTGACTTCGGTGCGCACGCTCATGGCGGAGCTGAAGTGCTGCAAGGTGCGCGTCGCGGTGAAACTGGAACTGACGCCGTAGGTGTAGCCCTTCTCTTCGCGGATGATGCGGAAGAGGCGCGCCGCGGGACCGGAGCCCAGCACCTGATTCATCACCATGCAGGCGATGTAGTCCGGATGGGTGCGCTCGATGGCGCGGTTGGCCAGAGTGAGACTGGTCTGCACGGAGCCCGGCCGCGAAATCAGGTAGACCTTTTTCTCCGCGATAGGCGCCGCCATGGGCAGGGTGATCTTCGCCACCGGTCCGCCCTTCCAGGCGCCGATGGCTTTTTCGAGCTTGGCCACGGCGGCGGCCGGCGTGATGTCGCCGGAGATACCGGCCAGTTCGCCCGACGGCAGGTAATACTTCTGGTAGTGCTCCATCAGGTTTTCCCGCGTGATCTTGTTGAGCGATTCCAGAGTGAGGCGCGTGAAGCGGCGCGCATCGTTGGGGTAGAGCACGGCCATCAAAGTCTCGCTGGATAGGGTGTTGGGCTGGGTGCGCGCCTGTTCGAGCTGGCTGCGCTGCCGCGTCTTCCACTTTTCGAATTCGTCGGCCGGGAAGGAGGCGCGCAGCAGCACGTCGCTCATGATGGCCAGCGCGGCATCGAAGTTTTCGGTCAGCGAATTGACCGTGATGGAGGACGCTCCGCCGGCCGGTGCGCCGCCGCCTCCCCCGCGTCCGCCGCCGCCCCCGCCGCCGCCGAAGCTCACCGTGGCGCCGATATCGGCCAGCGCCTCGGAGATCTGGCGCGCATTCCTGGTGGTGGTGCCGAGCATCATCATGGCCGCGGTGGCTTCCGCCACGCCCGGCAGCGCGCCATCCCGCAAGTTGGAAGAAGGCACGGAGATGGTCAGCGCGATGGTGGGCGCGCGATGGCTCTCCAAAATCACCAGGCGGAGCCCGTTGGACAAGGGCCGCTCCACCGGACGCGGCAGCTTCACCTTCAGCACTTCATTTGAAACCGGCGCGCGATTGAGCCGCACCATGCCGCGGAAACTGTTGGCGTCGGTGTCCTGTGCCAACGCCGCGCCGCTCAACAGGAGAGAAAGAATTAGTTGGCAGGCGGACCCAAAGGGTACCCCGCCTGCCCCACGTGTGGGACAGACGCTTTCGTCTGTCAACATAAGACTGACTGCGATGGTGGTCTTCATGGCTACCGTCCTCCGCTTCTTCCGCCCTGCTGTGCGCCGCCGGCGGGGTTGGTGACGAACACGACCCGGTTGGCGGTAAGCAGGTGCGCCTTGGCCGCGCGCTGGATATCGGCGGCGCTGACGGCCAGTTGCAGGCCGCTATCGGTGTTCACTTTGTTGGGGTCGTCAAAGACGGCGGCGGCATCGGCCAGCGCCTGCGCGCGGCTCAGCGCGGTGATGCGCGATTCGGCGCCGCGGCGGACACTAATGCGCACGCGAGCCAGTTCGTTGGCGGTGACCGGCTCGGAGTGCAGGCGGGCGATCTCTTCGCCGATCGGGCCTTCGACTTCCTCGGGTGTCTTGCCGGGGCGCAGGGTGGCGGAGATGTGGAACGTCCCGGGGCCCACCCGGCGATCGGTGTTGCAGGAGACGTTGGTCACGAGTTCTTTCTCCTGGACGAGTTTGAGATAGAGGCGCGAACTGTTTCCGCCGCCGCCACCACCGCGCCCGCCGAAGCCTCCTCCGCCGCCACCCAGGATGGATGCGGCCGCCGTGAGCGCGCGCGCGTCGGGCGTGCCCGAGGGCGGAATGCGATAGGCGATGTCGATCCGCGTGAGGCGCGCCAGCGGGTCGTCGAGCTTGCCGCGGCGTTCGCCGTGGCGTTCCTCGTTTTTTGCGGGCTCGGTGAGGTCGGCCGGCACCGGCGGAGTTTGCCGCGGGATGTTGCCGAAATACTTTTTGACCTTGGCCAGCGTGTCCTTGGTATCGAGATCGCCGACCAGCGCAAGCACGGCGTTGTTGGGCGCGTAGTAGGTCTTGAAGAACTGCTTCACGTCGTCCACCGAGGCGGCGTCGAGATCCGCCATGGAACCGATCACGGAGTGGTGATAGGCGAAATTGTCATAGACCAGTTCTTCGAGTTTCTCGGAAGTGTTGCCGTAGGCCACGTTATCGCCGTTGAGGCGGCGCTCCTCTTTTACGGCCTGGCGCTGGTTCTCCAGGTTCTCCTTGGTGATCACCAGGCCGCGCATGCGGTCGGCCTCCAGGTACAGGCCGAGATCGAGCTGATTCCTGGGGAGGACCTCGTAGTAGGAAGTGCGGTCGGTGTTGGTGGTGCCGTTGGAATTGCCGCCGTTGGTGAATATCAGGAAATCCAGTTCGCCCATGCCGACGTTCTCCGAGCCCTTGAACATCATGTGTTCGAAGAGGTGGGCGAAGCCGGTGCGCCCGCGCCGTTCGTCCTTGGAGCCGACCCTGTAAGCGACGGCGATGGCGTAGACCGGAGCGTAGTGGTCTTCGGAGACGATGACGCGGAGTCCATTCTCGAGCCTGGTGTCGGTAAACTTGATTTTCGGCAGAGTGGACGGCGCCGGCTGTGCAAACGCGGCGGCGGCGAATGCAAGTATAGCGAGCAATTTCATGAAGGCTCCTCAGGGAAACATTTATAGTACACGGTGGCGCGGGAGATATTGTGGGGCGGACCCCCGGGGGCTTACAGGCGGCGCACATCGACGGGTCGGGCGTTTTGCGCCCGAGTGACATGGCAGCCGCGGCCGGCAGCGGTTTATTCGGTCCACGGATTGATGACGTCTATGCCGCAATGCTGGAAACCGGCAGTATTCCGGGTTGCCACGGCCGCACGATGCGAGCTCGCAATAGCTGCAATCATGGCATCAACCTGCGACATCGGGCGGCCCGCGAGGAAGGTCAATCTTGGTTTGCCGTTGGGCGGCACACCGATACAAAGCGATATCCGCTACGCGCAACGCATGTTGATCGAGAACGGGCTGGCGGACGCCGTCAAGTTCTTTCATCTGGATGCGCTGAGCTCCGCGGTCCGCCTGAAGATCGATTTCGACGTAACGTTGACCGAAGTGGCGAGCGGACTGTATCGGATGCTGGGCCGCCGGATCGCCGGATATGAATCTGCGCACTCCCGCCAACTGTTCCGCCATTTCCTAAACACCCCGGCCGAGGTCGAGATCACCGGCAACCGCGTCGCAGTTACCCTACCCAAGCGAGCCCATAATCCCTTGTTGCTCGCGGCCGGCTGCGGTCAAGGCTCCACGCCTATTCCCTGGTGGGACGGACGCCCCATGGT
>JADGNT010000511.1 GCA_017883345.1 Candidatus Solibacter sp.
CCGAAGAAGCCGTCCAGGTCGAGAGCGGCGTCGTCCTTCTTGCCCGGGTCGCTGGTGGGGCGCGGGATGGCGATGGTCGGGCGCAGATCGTAGTATGCCTTCTCGCCGTGCGGCACCACCACATTGAGACCGTCGGCAGCGCCGCGCTGGAAGATCGCCACGAGGATTTTCTGCCGCGCTCTCGCGCCGTCGGCGGCGTACAGGGCGCGCTCCAGCCATCGGGGCGCCGCGCCCGCGCCCACCATGGCGAGGGCGGAATTGCGTAGGAAGAATCGGCGAGTGGGCATGGTTACCTCTTCTGAAACTCCGGCGAACCCAGGGCGATACCGGCAACGGGATCGTCCGGCCGCGCCGCCTGGTGCGCGTCCACTTTCACGCCCGGCACTTTATTATCGGCCAGTTGCAGGGCGAAATTCATGCGCGCCAGCAGGCCGCCGGAATTGAGCCACTCCTTACTGGAGTTTGCATAGCCGGTGGGCTCCTGCTTGCGGTACAGGGGCTGGCCCAACTGGGCGACCTGGTTGGCCAGCGCCCAGGCGTAATCCACTTCGCCAGAGACCGCGCGCACGGCGCTCGCCACCACTTCCAACGGGCTCTTCAGCTTGCCGCGGTAGGCGCCTTGACTGAAGAATTCCCTGCTCTCCAGCATGGTCTTCATCACGGCGCGCAGATCGCCGTCGGTCTTGCGGAAAGTCTCGGCCATACGGTCCACCAGCGCGGCCGGGGGTTCGTCGGCCACGAAACGCATCGCCAGCTTTTGCGAAATGAAGCGCGCGGTGGAGGGGTGGTGCGCCACCAGATCGAGCACCTTTTCGCCGTCGCTCATGCCGCCGCCGGCCGGAATCCTGACGCCCAGGACGGTCTTCTCGCCCTCATCGTGCACCCGCTTGTTGAAGGCGAACTCGCCGCCGCGCTGCGGTTGCAGGATGGTCCAGCCGGTGAAGCAGCGCGCGGCTTCGGTGACGTCCGCCTGGGTGTAGCCGCCGTCCACGCCGAGCGTGTGCAGTTCCAGCAGTTCCCTGCCGTAATTCTCGTTGAGGCCGGGGTGCCCTCTGGGTCCGGCTTTCTGGCCGCCGGCGCCCTGCTTGCCGCGCGCCTGCGGGGCATCGGGCCCAACCGATTGCCAGTTGTCCAGGTAGAACAGCATCGCCGGGCTCTTGGCAGTGGCTTCCAGCAGCTCTTTGAATTTGCCCAGGACGTGCGGGCGGATGACGTCGCGTTCGTATTCGGTGACCAGGTAGCGGTCGGCGCCCTTGTCCAGATAGACGTTGAAGTGGTTGAACCAGAAATCCACCAGCACTTCGTCCAGTTGCCGGTTGCTGTAGACGGCGCGCAGCAGCTTGCCTTCGGAGAGATCCCGCGCCACCATCTGTTGCGGACCATTCGCCATTTCAAAGCGGCGGCGCAGTTCGGGCGGCGCGATGGCGAACAGCCCCTGGCGGAGTCCCTGCGGCATCGCGCCGATCACATCGTCCTGCTTTTCCTTGGGGATCGTCTGGAAGGCTTCGAGGCGCTGCTGCACGGTGCCCTGGCGGAGGGATCGGAGTTGCTGTGGGCTGAGCAGGTCGCTCAGCGCTTTCCCATTCACCGCGTTGGGCGCGGCTGCCGCGTCCCCACCCTTGGCCTGCCGCTCCTCAAACCTCTCCATCAGTTTGGTCAGCATCAGCCTGCGGTCCGGATCTGCGGGAAACGGAATCTGCCCGTTGACCATCTGCCGGACCATCTGCGGCGTCGGGTAGTTGCGCACCAGTTCGGCGCCCGACATGTTGAGCGTGTCCAGCGTCTTCAGCTTCGCCGCCAACACCGCGTTCTCAGTGATATCCTCCGGGTGGAGTTGCCCGTCGATCCACTTCTTGAGGCCCATCGACTTCACTTCCTGGACGTCGCCGGGACGCGGGCCCCAGGTCAGGCGGTTGAGCGCCTGGAGGATCTTTTCATCGCCGGCAAGCTGCTTCTGAAACTGGCGGGCTGGGTCGGCGTGCTTGTTTTTGGTGTAGGCGGAGATTCCCGGCGCTACCGCCAGACCAAGCGCACAAGCCAGCGCAAGTCCTACTCGGTTGCGCATCGTTTTCCCTCTTGAGTGAATAAACTCCCATCGCCGGAACAAGTTGCGCGAAGTGGGGCAGCCAATCCTGGCTGCGGACCCGCTTTCCAGCGGGTCCACCGGCCGCAAGGCCGGCTCGCCGCCCGCATCCCCGGCTGCCGTCAACGTGGAGTGCTATCTTGGAAAGTCATCCTCAGTCACAAGGATATACTTCATGGCCAACTACATCGGCGCCATCGACCAGGGCACCACCAGCACGCGATTCATCGTGTTCGACCGCTCCGGCCGCATCGTTTCGGTCGCCCAGAAGGAACATGAGCAGATCTATCCCCAGCCCGGGTGGGTGGAGCACGACGCCAATGAGATCTGGCGCCGCTGTCGCGAGGTGATCGCCCAAGCGCTGGAGCAGCGCGCTCTCGTCCCGAGCGACCTTGCCGCCATCGGCATCACCAACCAGCGCGAAACCACCGTCGTCTGGGACCGCCGCAGCGGCGCCCCCGTGTACAACGCCCTGGTCTGGCAGGATACCCGCACCGCCGATGCGGTGGCGGAACTGGCGCGCCACGGCGGTCCCGACCGCTTCCGCGCCAAGACCGGCCTGCCGCTCGCCACCTACTTCAGCGCGCTCAAAATCCGCTGGATTCTGGACAACGTCCCCGGCGCCCGCGCCCGCGCCGAATCGGGCGACCTCCTCTTCGGCAACATCGATACCTTCGTGTTGTGGAATCTTACCGGCGGGCTGCATCGAACCGATTGCACCAATGCCAGCCGTACCCAGTTGATGAATCTGGAAACGCTCGACTGGGACGATGAGCTGCTCGACGCCTTCCGCATTCCGCGGGCCATCCTGCCGCGCATCGTCTCGAGCAGCGAAGTGTACGGCGAGGCTGCTCTCGACTGCGTCAAGGGCGTGCCCGTCGCCGGCATCCTCGGCGACCAGCAGGCGGCGCTGGTGGGCCAGACCTGCTTCCATCCGGGCGAGGCCAAGAATACCTACGGCACCGGCTGTTTCCTGCTCATGAATACCGGCGCCAAACCGGTGCCTTCGCAACACGGCATGTTGACCACCGTGGCGTACCGGTTCGCGGGGCAGCCCGCGGTGTACGCGCTGGAAGGCAGCGTGGCCATCACCGGCGCCCTGGTACAGTGGGTCCGCGACAACTTCGGGCTGATCGAAAAGAGCAGCGATATCGAGGTGCTGGCGCGCACCGTGAAGGATAACGGCGGCGTCTATTTCGTGCCCGCCTTCAGCGGCCTCTACGCGCCCTATTGGAAGGACAATGCGCGCGGCGTCATCGTGGGCCTGACGCGCTACACCAACAAAGGTCACCTGGCGCGCGCCGTGCTCGAAGCCACGGCATTTCAGACGCGCGAGGTGGTGGAGGCCATGGAAAAGGACTCCGGCATCCCGCTCGACGTTCTGCGCACCGATGGCGGCATGGTGTCCAACGATCTGCTCATGCAGTTCCAGGCGGATATTCTGGACCGGCCGGTAGTGCGGCCCGCGGTGCAGGAAACTACCGCGCTGGGCGCCGCCTACGCCGCCGGACTCGCCGTCGGGTTTTTCGCGGGACTCGACGACCTGCGCGCGCGCTGGAGCGTCGACCATACCTGGAAGCCGCAAATGGAATCGGACCGGCGCCAGGAGTTGTACGCGTTCTGGAAGAAGGCGGTCACGCGGTCGTTCGACTGGCTGTAATGTACTACTATCCATTCATTTCTTCGTCCGCCGCGACGATTTTCGTCGGCGACTGTAGAGCAGCCTTTCAGGCTGCCATGCCCCCATTCGTGGAGGCATGCTTCTTGCGGCTTGCCGCTATGCGGGGCAGGCGGGGTACCCTCTGGGTCCGCCTGCCAACCGATTTTCTCTTATGTACTAACTACACACGAGGAGCCAATGGCATCCAAATTATTCGGTGAGTTCATGGGGACGATGGTCCTCATTCTGATGGGTAACGGGGCGGTGGCCAACGTGCTTCTCAAGCGAAGCAAGGCCGAAGGCGCCGGCTGGGTGGCGATCACCGCGGGATGGGCCTTCGCGGTGATGACGGGCGTGTTCACCGCCATCGCTTGCGGCAGTCCGGACGCGCACCTCAATCCGGCCGTGACTCTGGGCTTCGCCGTGAAGACCGGCGATTTTTCGCTTCTGGCGCCCTTCGCCGTCGCGCAATTGCTGGGCGCCATGGTGGGCGCCGTCTTGGTCTGGTTGAATTTCCTGCCGCATTGGGCGGTCACGCCGGATCCGGAAGTGAAGTTCGCCTGTTTCGGCACTTCGCCCGCGATCGATAGCCGGGGCTCCAACCTGGTGACCGAAGGCCTCGGCGCGTTCATCCTCATCCTGGTGGTGTCGGCCATCGGCTCCAAGGCCACCGGTACCTTGCCGCCGGGTCTCGGACCTTATCTGGTGGGCATGCTGGTGTGGGCCATCGGTCTCTCGCTCGGCGGCACCACCGGGTACGCCATCAATCCCGCGCGCGATCTGGGACCGCGCATCATGCACGCCATCCTGCCGATTCCGGAAAAACGAGC
>JADGNT010000512.1 GCA_017883345.1 Candidatus Solibacter sp.
GGGCTGGCAGGCGGAGGTGGATGGCCATGCGGTCAACCTGGTCCCGGTGGATCTGGCGCTGATGGGCGCCGTGGTTCCGGCCGGCGATCACGAGCTGGTAGTCCGCTACCGGTCCACGTGGTTCGCGGCAGGCGCGGCCATCAGCGGCGTGGCGTGGCTGGCGGCGATTTTCTGGCTCTGGTGGGGATTCCGGCGGCGGGCGAGTTCCTAAGGCATTGTTGACGTGGTTGGCCCAACAGGCTATCATGGCCGTGATAGATAACATGGCCATGTGAATTTCCATGGCCATGTGAAATGAGATCCCGCATGGCCCTCGATTTCGAGCACATCCTGGCGGAAGCTCTCCGCAAAGCCGGCTGGCGAGTTCCGCGGTCGCGGCGATTGGCGGATACCGAACCCGATCTCATCGCGGTGGCCAAAGACCGGCGTTACGCGATCGAGCTCAAGGCTGCCTCCGAGGGGCGCCGCGATCGACTGATCCCGCTTCTGTCCCAGGCGATCCTTCAGGCCCAAACGATCGCGCGGCGCTCGCCGGTGCCCGTCGTGCCTGTCGCCGTTGTTGCGGCACAGCGGGTGCCTGCCGTGGTAGCGGAGCAGATCAAGGAGTTTGGGCAACGGCACGCACCGGATACCGGCGTCGGGGTCATCGACGCCGAGGGCCTTCGCCTGTTTGCCGGCCAGGGTCTGGAAGTGCTCAACTCGAAACCGGTCCGCCGATTGAAAAGCCCCGCGGCGGCGCCCAAACGTCTGCCGCACCTGTTCTCCGATCTGAACCAATGGATGCTGAAGGTTCTTCTTGGCCAGCGCCTCTCGGAATCGCTGGTCTCCGTGCCGAGAGGAAACTTCCGGAATGCCACCCAACTGGCCGAAGCCGCGGGAGTGTCCCTGATGAGCGCGTTCCGGTTCGTGAGCCAGCTCGCGATCGAGGGATTCCTTGACGAGGATGCCGGCTTTCTGCACGTTGTTCGCGTAGATGAACTGCTGGAACGCTGGGTCTCCGCGAATCGCCAGCCGGCGCAGGACATCGCGGCGCGATGGATCGTCAAGCGGGAGTTGCGGCAGTTGTACGCAGACATAGCGAAGCGCGGTCGAGTCGCCAAGGCCCAACCGCGTTGCTGCATCGGGCTGTTTGCGGCCGCCGATGCACTGGGTTTCGGATTCGTCCGCGGCGTACCTCCGCATCTGTATCTGGAGCGACTGGATGAGGCCATGCTCCGGCGGCTTGGGCTGATGATGGCCGGCTCGCATGACCGTGCCGACGTGTCCGTCAGAATTCCGGTCAATCGGGAGGCCATCTTTCGGGCCGCCGTCATGCGTGACGGTCTGCCGCTCTCGGATGTGCTGCAAGTCTGGCTCGATGTCTCGGCGCACCCTGCGAGAGGACGCGAGCAGGCGGCGGAGATTCGCCGGCAGGCGCTCGCGCCGTTGTTCGTGAAGTGATATGGCCACCATCCCGGAACTCGCTCAATTCGCGCGGCTCGCCAGTGCGCTCCAACCGTGGCTCGGCCAGGTAGTGATCATCGGCGGGTGGGCCCACCGGCTTTATCGCCTGCATCCGCAAGCCCAGGAGTTGGACTACGCGCCTTTGATGACGCTCGATGCCGACGTTGCACTCCCCGCCAAGCTGCCGGCGCCAGCGCAGGACATACGTGAGCGCCTGCTGGCCAACGGTTTCACCGCAGAGTTCCTGGGTGATGCCCGGCCACCGGCGACTCACTACCGGTTGGGGCACGAGCCCAGCGGATTCTATGCGGAATTTCTGACTCCGCTCGCCGGCAGCGAATACGCTCGCGGGAACAGGCGCAAGGCGACGGTCGAGATAGCCGGCGTCACGGCGCAGCGGTTGCCGTGCGAGTATTTGTTGACCTCATCCATGTACGCGGCAGTGCGGAACAAATACGAATAATAGCGACTGTCGGCATCCGGGTACGGCTTTGCGACAACATAGGCCGGACTGACAAGTCCATCCGTCGGAGCGGTCCCAACCGCTCCTTGCCATAACCTCATCATGTTGTAGGCAATGTCGCCTCGAACGGTCCGCTTGTACTTGGCGCGATCGGCCATGAATTGCTTTCGCAGTCCGCGACCTATCTCCCGAACCCTAACACCGGTTTTGAGCGAGACCTCAAGGATGGGCAGGTCCGGGAATCCGGTCTCATTGTGCTGTGAGAATAGCCGCCCGTTGCGGCGCACATCCCAGTGCGCCGGAATCCGTCCAAGCCATGGCAACCCCGAATCCTTGTACTCCGGATACGGCTTCAGCCCGCCAGTCATTCCGTCGCCTTCTTGGGCATCCGCTTCGGTTTGGAGGCCGCGATCCTCTTCGCCTGCTCGATGGCCTTCTCAAAGTGCGCATCCACGGGCTGCGGCTTTGCGTCTTCGATCGCGCGGAACCTATCGTACTCGGATTCCGCCTTGGCCAGCGCCGCCTCGTGGGAGATGCTTCCGGCGTGGGTCAGGAGTTCCCGGTCGCTCAGACGGAGAAAGTCGTCGAGCTTGGCGATCCAGTCGCGCATGGCCATGGGTTTGCGGCCGCGGGCCTGGAGTTCGGCGAAGTCGAGGTAGGCGGAGACGATGAGGTTGAGGGTTTCGATTTCGTCGCGGTTCAGGTAATTCTTGGCAACGCCGGTGTCGGTGCGGCGCGGGCGGCTGCCGGTCCAGGTGGTCAGGCCCATGTGGGGCTGGGTCGCGTCGGCGCGGCGGGCGATCACCTCGGCGGCGGTCTGGCCGTGGGCGGCCCAGTGCATCTTGTTCTGTACGACGGCGAAAAACCTCTGCGAAGCGTCGGCGCTCGGGTCGTAGTCCACGCTGGTGGCATAGATGTCGAGGACCTTGCGCCAGAAGACGCGCTCCGAGGAACGAATGTCGCGAATGCGGGCGAGCAGTTCGTCGAAGTAGCCGCCGCCGCCGGACTGCTTCAGGCGCTCGTCGTCCATGGTGAAGCCCTTGACGAGGTACTCTTCAAGCCGGGCTGTGGCCCACTGGCGGAACTGGGTGCCGCGCGGCGAGCGGACGCGGTAGCCGACGGCGAGGATCATGCTCAGGTTATAGTGCTTCAAGGTGCGGCTGACCTGCCGCGAGCCTTCCTGGCGAACTTGTAAGTATTCCTTACAAGTTGCCTCCTCCGAAAGCTCTACCTCCCGGTAAATCGCGGCGATGTGTAGGGTGATGTTTTGCGGCGTGGTCTGGAAGAGTTCCGCCATGGCTGCCTGCGTGAGCCAGACGGAATCGTGCTCGAAACGGCAGGAGACACGGGTTTGGCCGTCCTCGGTGCGGTAGAGGACCAGTTGGCCGGCGCCTTCGGGAGAGAGGGGAGGGGGAGTGTCGCCGGTCACTTTGGTGCTCCCGGCGGGGCGGGGGCGTCCGGGTACTTGCCGCGTTTGAACAAGTCGCGGAGCACGTCGTCGGCAATGCCACAAATGGATGAGACTATCTTGCTATGGGTGGCTTGGTCCATTTGCGGGCAATCGAGGTGAACGCACCTGAGAAGGTAATCGTATCAGAAGGTGCGATGCGAAGGGCTTTCGGTAGAGAGAGAACCCTCAAGCAGAGCCTCGACATGGCCGGCCTCAGGCCGGCTGGCAAGCTAAAGCATGCCCCACCTAACAACAGACGACATAATACGATCGTCTGTCCCACTTGTGCCTTACCGATAGGCGAAGAGCATGGAGTACACGATCAGGCCGATCAGAACCAGGCCGATGGTCAGAGCCGTAAAGCCGAGGCGGCGCCAGAATTTCACTTCGTGGGGCAGGGGCGGCGGCATCGTCATCCCGGCCAGTTCGCCGCTCTCCACCAGTTGACGGTATTCCCGCGGACGGTCGCGCTGGAACTCCTCCAGCGGCACGCCCTCCGTGAAAATCACCGTGTCCATGGGGAATCTTTCGGGGCGGAAGTGCGTGTTGAAGAAGTGCACCACGAAAATGAAACTCACCGCCAGGAGCGCCTCATCGCTATGGATGGTGGTAGCGACATTGACGGCCCAGCCCGGCAACACGTGCGTGAAGATCTCCGGAAACCACAACAGCAGGCCCGTGCCGCCAATCACGGCTACGCCCCAGAACACCGCGAAATAGTCGAATTTCTCCCAGTACGTCCAGCGCCCGAACTCGGGTCGCGGGCCGCGTTTGAAAAACCATTTGAGGGAACCGGTCAGTTCGCGCCAATCGCGTCCGTTGAACACCATGCCATCTTTACCGGCGACGTACTCGCGCCAACTCTGGCCGCTGGCTCGCTTCTGCTTCACCAGATCGTACACGTGCAGCCCGAAGTAAGTGAAGGTCAGGGCGGCGCAGAACCGATGCAGCAGACCCGCCGCTTCAAAACCGCCCAGCAGGCGGGCCAGGAGCTTGGCCCATCCCATATAGGAAAACTTCAGCATCATGCCGGTTAGAGCCAGTCCGAGGAAGCTCGAGACCACCAATAGGTGAAGGTTACGATGGAACCGCCGGAAGCGGCGCACATAGGTTCCGCCTTCCGGGGGTCCGTTCTTCATCTGCTTGCGGTATGCCAACGATCGGGGCAGCCAGAGCGCGGTGTGCGCGCCAGAGATCACCAGCGTGCCGATCAGCAG
>JADGNT010000513.1 GCA_017883345.1 Candidatus Solibacter sp.
CCTGAGCGACGCGCCCGATTTTCGCTCGCCGATGTTCGAATCGTCGGTGCCGCAGAACAACAGCGACCTGAATGCGGAAAAGGGGCCGGCTTGTGACGTGCGCCACCGGTTTGCACTGAGTGCCGTATATGACATCCCGGCATCTGGCCGCACCGCGTTCCTGCATGCGCTAAGCCGCAACTGGCGGCTCTCCTCCATGCTCCAGTGGCAGAGCGGGTTCCCGTTCACGATCTCGGTTTTCGGTGACACCGCAAACTCGGGCACGGTCTTAGGCGAGAATCCCATCCGGGCAAATTACACGGGCCAGCCGGTCTTCGGACCCGGCACTCGCTCCGCCGGGCAATGGTTTAACCCGGCGGCCTTCAGCGTGCCCGCGGCTTATACTTTCGGCAATGCCGGGCGAAATACGGTCTACGGACCCGGTATGCAGTTACTCGATATCGCGCTGGAGCGCGAGTTCGCGGTAACTGAGGGGGCTAAGTTTCAGATTCGGGGCGAGGCCTATAACACCCTGAATCACACCAACCTGGGAACGCCGAACCGGTTCGTGAATACGCCGCAGTTTGGCACCATCACGGAAGCCGCATCGCCGGCGCGCCAGATCCAGCTCAGCGCCCGTTTCTCGTTTTAGGCGATAACAGCCTTTGCCCGCGCCAGCCCTACTGCATCGTCTTCTTCAGCCAGGCGAGCATTTCCGGCTTCCAGTGTTGTAACTCCGGGGCGCGCCAGCCGCTCATGCCGTGGCCGCCGCCAACGATAGGGATCAACTCGCAGCTCGCTCCCACTTTCTTCATGGCGTCGCACATCGCGGGGGATTGGTCGTACGACACCTGGTCGTCCTTGGTCCCGTGAATGCACAGGAACGGCGCCATCCCCTTGTGGACCGCGAAAATCGGCGCGAGGGCGTGCAACTTCGCCAGGCCAGCGGCGTCCAATTGTTCGGCGCCGAAGAAATGTATGCCGCCGCCGTTGGCCGCGTGGCGGCTGATGCTGGTCATGTTGAAACGCTCCGGGTGATCGCGCCGCTCTTCGGCCAGCTTGCCGTAATCCACCGGACCGTACAAGTCCACCACCGCGCGGACCCTGGTCTCCGGCGTCTCGTGCGTCCCGGCGTAGTTCACCAGAAACCCGCCGGCCGATTCGCCGATCAGCGCGATCTTCGCCACATCCACGTGGTACGTCGCGGCGTTGGCCTTCACCCACAGGATCGCGCTCGTGACGTCCTCGATGGCCTGCGGGAAACGGAACTCGGGCGCCATGCGGTAATCGATGCTGAACCACGCGTATCCGGCGCCGGCCAGCACGTCGAACAGCGGCCGGACGTTGGTGCTCTTGCTGCCTTCGTCGAAGCCTCCGCCATGAATCAGGATGGCGGCGGGAAACGGTCCGGGTCCGTCCGGAACGTGCAGGTCGAGGAGCACGGGCTTCCCGCCGGGACGGGTGTATTCCACGTCCTTTCGATCCAGAGTCGCGGCGGCGAGGGTCGCGGCGCCGGCAATCGCCAGAATGAAAATGGATTTGCGCATGGATAGAGATTGTATCAGTGTCTGGCGCCCGTGGCGCAGGCACTCATGCCTGCCGCGTCCCCACTCATGGGGACGCTCTTGGTCCGACACCGTGTCATAAGAGTGTCGAGACGAGTCTCGACACGGCAGGCATGAGTGCCTGCGCCACGCGTCTATTTCGGCAATAAAGAAAGGACGCCTTCGCTGGGGCTCGCGATCACGTGCGCGGCAATCAGCTTGCCCAAGCCTTCCACCTTGGCTTTGCCGGCGTCGATGGCCGCCTGCACGGCGGCGACGTCGCCCTTGATGAGCACCGTGATGTAACCGCCGCCCAGCTTTTCGCGGGCCAGCACTTCCACCGCGGCGGTTTTCAGGGCGGTGTCGATGGCCTCGAATACGGCGGTGAAGCCTTGGGTCTCGATCAGGCCGACGGCGAAGGGCGCCTGGGATTCGTTTTTCATTCTCTGCTCCGGGTACTGCACGGTGGACTGTTCGAAAAGCGGATTGTAATCGCGGGCGGCTTCGTAGGCCGCGTTGCCCTCTGGCGAAGGCGCCGGGATCACGTGCGCGATCACCTCGACTTGCATGGCACTGGCGGTGGCTTCGGCGGCGGCGGCCGCCGCCTGCACGTCGCCCAGGGAGCCGAGCAGCTTGAGGCACACGCCGGGGCGGTCGTTGAGCTCGGTTTGCAGCACACGCACGAAGGCACACTTTTCCATGGCGTCGAGCACGACCATGGCCGCGGCCCAGCCGCCGATCTCGATCAAGGCCAAAGCGCCGTTCAAAAGATCCCCCGTTTCTCCAGTTCGTGCATGACTTCAAACACCACCTGCTCCAGCTTGTCCGTGGCCGGCTCGCCGGTGCGCGGGGCGCAGCCTTCCGGCGGCCGGGAGACCAGTTCGAAATCGGCCAGGATGCATTGCAGCACTTTGGCCAGTTCGGCGCGGTCGGTCTTCTGCGCGCCGGTTTGTGGCAGGCGTCCGCCGCCGAAATCGAAGCCGCGCAGGGCGGCGGCGGCGCGGAACCCATCGGGAAACTCGAAGGGGTAGAGCATGGTGTCGAAGAGGGCCAGGATGCGGTAGTTCCACTGCATGGCCTCCTGGTACTTTCCGGCGCGGCAGAGCTCGTAGATGCGGCGCGTGATTTCGGGGACGGCGTTGCTAGAGGCGTTGGTGCCGCCATCGCAGCCCACCATCAGCATGGGCGCCAGCACGGCTTCCCAACCGGTGAGGAAGGTGAAGTCGGGGCGGGTGGGGCGGATGGCGGCGATCATGCGCATCATGAACGCCAGGTCGCCGGAGGAATCCTTGATGCCGATGACGCGCGGGAAATCGGCGGCCAGGCGGCGAATCGTGGGGACGTCGATCGGGCTGGCGAACATCGGAATGTTGTACAGCGTGATATCGATCGGTGTGAACCGTGCGATCTCGGCGAAGTAGGCGTAGACCGATTCGGGCGAGAGGCGGTAGTAAATGGGGGAGACGATGGCCACGGCGCGCGCGCCCATGGCGGCGTAAGCTTCGCAGGCACCCAGGGTTTCCTTGACGTTGGCCTCGGCCGCGCCGGCCAGGACGGGGACGCGCCCGCGGGCTTCGTCGCAGGTGATGCGCACGATGCGGCGGCGTTCTTCCTCATTGAAGCGGGTGAACTCGCCGGTGGAGCCGTTGGGGTACAGGCCGTGGACGCCGCTCTCGATCAGCCACGAGAGGAAGCGGCGGAGTTCCGCCTCGTGGATCTGCCCGCCCGCGTCGATGGGGACGAGCGTCGGCGTGAAGATGCCCTGTAGTTTCTCCGCCATGGGAAAACGCAATCCCAAGTTTAACGCATGGTAGGACGGACGATCGCCTTGTGTCGTCTGTCACCCCGCCGTGATTGGTGAAGCCTGACAGACCACGAAAGACGATGGTCTGTCCCACCAACCCTTGACTTCCCGGGCGATCTCAGATACCACGGGTGAAGGGCAGCGCGGGGCATTCGCCGCGAGCGCCTTTTCGGAAGGACGGCGAACCATGTCACAAGACGGTGTTTCCAGACGGCATTTTTTCTTCGGAAGTCTCCTGGCGGGGGCGGTTCCGCTGGCCGGGTACGGCAGTGTGCCGTCGCTCCGCGCGCTGGGGTACAAGCCCTTCTACGATAAGCTCAACGTCGCCGCGATCGGCTGCGGGGGCCAGGGCGGCGCGGATCTCAACGATGCGGCGCGCACGGAGAACATCGTGGCGCTGTGCGATGTGGATGAAGCGCGCGCGGCGGCCAACTTCACGAAGTTCGAGAAGCAGCCCAAGTACAAAGATTTCCGCGCGATGCTGGAGAAGGAAGGCAAGAACATCGACGCGGTCACCATCGGAATTCCGGATTTCATGCACGCCACGGTGGCGCTGGCCTGCATGCAGCACGGCAAGCACGTCTACCTGGAGAAGCCGTTGACGCGGACTCCGTGGGAAGCGCGCCTGCTGATGGAAGCGGCGGCCAAGTACAAAGTGGCAACGCAGATGGGCAACCAGGGCTTCTCCCACGAGTGCAACCGGGTGGCGGCGGAGATTGTATGGTCGGGGGCGATCGGCGATGTCACCGAGGCGCACATTTCGACCACGCCGGGCACGCATCCCACGGGGATGCAGCAACTGCCACCGGAGACGGCGGTGCCCGGCACGCTGGATTGGCAGGCCTGGCTGGGCGCTGCCACCATGCGGCCCTACAGCGCGTATTACACGCCGTACAACTGGCGCGGGTTCCTGGATTTCGGCACGGGGCAGATCGGCAACTGGGCCACGCACACCGCCGGTCCGGTGCACACCGCGCTGCAACTGGGCGCGCCCACCAGCCTGGAGCGCGTGAGCGTGGCCGGGCAGAGCAGCATTACGTATCCGGACCGCGCCACGGTGCGGCTGGACTTCCCGGCGCGCGGCGGCATGCCGCCGGTGAAGGTCTTCTACCACGATGGACCGCATGCCATCGATCCGGATTTGTACCACGTTCCGGGAATGGAAAACGAGACGGTTTTGCCGCCGACAAATAATCTGGCGGACAAGGGCCGTCCGATGGGCGGGCGCGGCGCCGGCG
>JADGNT010000514.1 GCA_017883345.1 Candidatus Solibacter sp.
TGGACCGCGGCTCCAACATGGTGATCGAGTTCTCTCCCGAAGGCCGCATCGTGAAGACGCTGGGCCGCAAGCCCGAAGCAGTCTCCGACGCCGGTCGCGGCGGCCGCGGCCCCAACCCGGGCGCCGGGGTCCCTGGCGACACCTTCAACCGGCCCAGCGATGTCGCATGGGATGCGGCGGGCAACATCTTCGTGGCCGATGGATTCGGCAACGCGCGCGTCGCGAAATTCGACCGTGACGGGCGTTTCCTCAAGTCCTGGGGCTCGCGCGGGACGGGGCAGGGCCAGTTCGATCTGCCGCTCTCCCTCGCCACCGATGCGCGCGGCAACGTGTACGTAGCCGATCGCGGCAACCGCCGGATTCAGGTCTTCGATAACGAAGGCGGCTTTCAGCGCGAGATCGCCAATGTAGGCGCCCCGTGGGCGATCTGCATCTCGCCCGGGGCACACCAGTATTTGTATAGCTCGAATTCCAACGAGCCCAACTCCATGGAAGGCGGCGAAATCTATCGTCTGGAGTTGGACGGCACGATGCTCGGCAAGTTCGGCACCGCGGGGAAGCTGCTCAAGGAATTCGGCACCGTGAACGAGATCGATTGCCGGAACCCGAACGAGCTGGTAGTCGGCGAAATCACCAACTGGCGCGTCCAGCGCATTCGGTTGCGGCCGTAGGAGGTAGGCGTCAGGTTTTGCCTTGCTTGGTTTTCTCTCCGGAAACTCCTCCGCAACACGTTGACTCTTCGTCGCAGCACCGTAGCGTAGCCTTTCAGGCTGCCATGCCCCCATTCTTGGGGGCATTCTTCGTTGAATAGACGCCTTCCCTGTTCCGATCCGGCTTCGCTACTGGAAAACGCTCTTCGGGATCATGGCGTGCACGCCCTTGGTCCCGTCCACCGCCTGCGTCACGTTGAAATCCACTCCGACGCTGCACAGCATGTAGGCGTCTTCGCGCGAAAGGTGCTTCTCCGTCACCAGGAAATCGATCGCCTCGCGCACCGCCATCTTCAGCGCCTCCGTCAGGTCCGGATTCAGTCCCATGGCGATGAAGTGGGTCGGCGTCTCCCCGCGCGGCGCTTTCAGGTGCAGATCCTTGCGCACCACGAACTCGAACGTGCCCACCAGCGAGGTCTCCATCGCCGTAATGTCCACCTCGCCGTTCCCCTGTCCCGCATGGCCGTCGCCGGTTTCGAACAGCGCGCCCGCCGCATGCACCGGGATAAACAACGTCGTCCCCACCACCAGGTCCTTGTTGTCCAGGTTGCCCGCGTGGGTTCCCGGCGGCGCGCTCGACACGCGTCCCGCCGCTTCCGGCGGCGCCACTCCCATACTGCCGAAGAAGGGCCGCAAGGGGATTTCGATGTGCTCCGAAAACTTCGCCACGTTGCGTTTGGTATCGAGCGGAATGATCCGCGTGGCGCCCTTGGGGAAATCTTCCGCCGTCAACACGCCGCTGCGCGGGCTGAAACTGTTGTAGGCATACGGAATTGCGTATTGGATCTTGAGAATCCGCACCTCCAGCGTGTCGCCCGGCTCCGCGCCTTCCACGAAAATCGGCCCCGTCAGGATGTGCCCGCCCGGACCCTTGTCCTTCACCTCCGCATAAATCGCCTTCAACTCGGCTTCGATATCCTCCGCCTTGACCCCCGCCGCCGCCAGCCGCTCCGGACTGTTGGTCAGCAGCGTCTGAATCTCCACCCGGTCGCCGGACTTGATGCGCAGCACCGGCTTCGCCGCCGACCAGTAATAGCCCCATGCCACCGTCCCGGGCGTCGCCTTCAGTTGGTAGTCCGCGCCGTTTGCCGCCAGCGCCACCAGAGGAATCAGCAGAAATCGCATGATCCTGCGATTCTATCGCGTTCCGGGACTGACACCGAATTTCCGGCGCAGTTTGCCGGAAATTGGCTGTCTGTCCCAGGGTTTGCCCAGCGGGACACGCTAAGCCCGGCAACGCAGAGTCCCCACGAACTGTTAAGCACCCGGCGTGGCCGATTCCCGAAGCCGTGGTGTACCATAAGGAATTACTGAATGAAGGCTTTACTGGAAGCGCTCCAGCCAGGCGAGAAGGACTGGGATTTGGCGCAGGCCATCGATCCCGCCCGGCTGCCGGCGCACATTGCGATCATCATGGACGGCAACGGCCGCTGGGCGGGACGCCGCTTCCTGCCGCGCGTGGCCGGCCATAAAGCCGGAATCGGCCCCGTGCGGACAGCCGTGGAAACGTGCGCGCGCCTGGGCGTCAAGGCGCTCACCCTCTACGCCTTCTCGGTGGAAAACTGGAAGCGCCCCCGCGCCGAAGTGGAAACCCTCTGGCGCCTGCTGCGCTACTACCTCAAACAGGAACTCCCCGAACTCCAGAAGAACGATATCCGCCTGCAAGCCATCGGCCGCCTGGATGCCCTGCCCGCACAAGTACGGCGCGAACTCGACGCGGCGGTGGACGCCACCTCAGCCAACCGCGGTCTCCTGGTCAACCTGGCGATCAATTACAGCGGACGCGCCGAGATCGTCGATGCCGTCAATTCCATCCTCGAAATGGCGCGCCTGGACGGCAGCATTCAAACCCTGAAGATCGATGAGGAACTGATCGCCGCCTGCCTTTACACCGCCTCCTGCCCCGACCCCGATCTGCTGATCCGCACTTCCGGCGAAATGCGCATCAGTAACTTTCTGCTCTGGCAGATCGCTTACTCCGAACTCTACGTGACCGAGACGCTCTGGCCGGATTTCACGCGCACGGACCTGTTGCAGGCCGTGTTGGAATACCAAAAGCGCGACCGCCGCTATGGCGGCCTCAGCGGGGCGGGTGTGGACGGCGAGGCCAAGCCGCCCCGCGAGGAATCCCTGATCGCTTCACTCCGCCCCTCATGAAGCGTGTCCTTACCGCATTAGCCCTCATCCCCAGCGTCGTCTGGGTTGTCCTGTGGGCCGATCCGTGGATCTTCCTGGCGGTTCTGGTGACCGTCGCCTGCCTCTGCTATCGGGAATACAACCACATTGCCGCCGCCTACGGGTTCGGCGCCCCCGGCGTGGTGGGCTACGGCGCCGGCTTACTGTTGCTGGTCTGTTGGGACGTTCCCTGGCCGGCCCTGGTGGGCATCGCCGTCGTGGCCCTGGTGATGGTCATGCGCGACCAAGATCTGGCGCATGCCCTGCCCCGTGCCGCACTCTTGCTCACCGGCATCCTCTATGTCTTCGGCTGCTGGAAATGCGCGCGCCCGCTGCGCGAACTCAATCCCCACTGGCTGATGTACGGCCTGCTGCTCAATTGGGTGGGCGATATCGGCGCCTACTACATCGGGCGCCCGTTCGGCAAACACAAACTGGCCCCGCGCGTCAGCCCGAAAAAATCCTGGGAAGGTTCCATCGCCTCGGTCTGCGCTTCGACTCTGCTGGGAAGCCTCTACCTCCAGCGATTTCTCCCCAGCGTGCCCTTGTGGCAAGCCGTCGCCCTTACCGCGGCCGCCAACATCGCCGGGCAGTTGGGCGACCTCGCCGAATCCGCCATGAAGCGCGGTGCGCACGTCAAAGACAGCGGCGCTATCCTCCCCGGCCACGGCGGCTTCCTGGATCGCGTGGACAGCACCCTGTTCGCCCTTCCGGTGATCTACGCGTACCTCATGCTGGTGTAGACGACCGTAGGCGAAAGGCCACGCGCGCCCGTGAAGCCAACAGCGTTTCGATTCGAAATTTCGAAATATGCTTGGTTGGACAGAACCCTCCGATTCGTCTAGAATTGACCGTATGGCGGCTACCACCAGCCTCATGACCATCGAGGAGTTTTGCAAACTCCCCGAAGACGACGGCCCCGTGTACCATGAACTCCGCCACGGAGAGGTCGTACCAGTGACGCGCCCCAAGCTCAAGCATCAGATGATCCAATCCCGGCTCCGGCGTCTCCTGGAGCCGCTCGCTCCGCCCGGCGCCCTCGTGGAAGCCGAGGTTGCCTTCCGCGCCTTGCCGCAATACGAGCTTCGCGCTGCCGATGTGGCGTACCTGGCGCCCGATCGCTGTGCCAAGGTGGACCCGGAGGACTACATCCAAGGCGCTCCGGACCTGGTGATTGAAGTTCTTTCGCCTTCGAACACCGCTGCCGAGATTTATGACAAGGAAAAGCTCTGTCTGAATAACGGCGCGAAGGAGTTCTGGGTCGTCGACCCGGATCGCCGCCAGGTAAAGGTTTCGACGCCGGACGGATGTACCATCTCGTGGCAGTCCGGTCAGGAGATCCCGTTACCCTTATTCAGCGGCGCCGGCGTCGCGGTCGATGCGATCTTCGCTTGACCCAGTGCGGCACCCGTAGCGTAGCCTTTCAGGCTGCAACGTCGGCGTCCTTGCCGACGTTCTTCGAAGAATGCCGGTACGAATACCGGCATGGCAGCCTGGAAGGCTACGTTACGGCGCCCCGCTCACGGCAGCGTTTCGCCGAGCACGTTGGCGCGCTGCCCGGCGCGGAATTCGCGCAGACGCTCGCGCAACTCCGGCCGGCTGTTGGCCAGGATGGCAATCGCCAGCAGCGCGGCATTGCGCGCGCCAGCGGCGCCGATGGAGAGCGTTCCGACCGGAATT
>JADGNT010000515.1 GCA_017883345.1 Candidatus Solibacter sp.
TCCTGAATGTCGCGCAGCTTCTGTTGCGCCAGGGGTGCGAACTTGCTGTTGGGGAATTGCAGGATGAGCTGCTTGCATTCCTGCTCCGCGCGCAGCGCGTGCATGGGGTCGCGGTCCGGCTTTTCCATCTGCTTGTAATGGATGTCGCAGACCTTCTCCTGCGCTTCGGCGGCCTCTTCCATCGCCGGGTAGAACAGGATGAAGTCCTTGTACTCGGCTTCGGCCTGCGCCAGGCCGTGGCTGCCGCCTTCGCGGAACCAGGCGTCGGCGATGGCCAGCTTGGCCTTGGCCAGATATTCGCTGGTGTCGTAGGTGTTGATCAGGTTTTGCAGCAGCAGGCGCGCGATTTCGAAACGGCTGTGCTCGATATCGTTGATGGCCTTGTCAAACAGCACCTTATCGGGCTGCTGCGTGTCTTTGGTGATGGGGTTGGTGTACTTCTTGCGGCGAATGCCACAGCCGCCGAGGAGTACCACAACCGCCAAAACCACAGCGGTAGAACGAATCGCGTTTCGAACCATAATCACTCAATCACTCCAACCAGACTTAGCACGCAGCACTTAGCATGCGGCATTTAGCATGCAGCATTTAGCACGCAACAGCGGCAGCCTGCACCGCGATCTCACGCATCTCACGTAGCGTGGCCTCCGGGTCCGCACTGTGAAAGATCGCCGACCCTGTGACGATCCAGTCACACCCCGCGCGCACCACATCCGCCAGATTCTCCTGGTGCACGCCGCCATCGATTTCGATGGGCAGCGCTAACTTCTTCTCACGGCGCAGCCTCGCCAGCTTGCGCACTTTCTCGAGCACGTAGGGAATCAACTTCTGTCCGCCGAATCCCGGATTCACGCTCATCAGCAGCACGTAATCCGCCACTTCCACCACTTCTTCCAGAACCGCCACCGGGGTGGACGGATTGAGCACCACACCCGCCATGGCGCCGGCCTTACGGATCATGCCGAGCACGCCATCCAGATGGCTGGTCGCCTCGTAATGCACGGAGACCGAATTGGCTCCCGCCTCCACAAACGCGGTCGCAAAGCGCTCCGGATTTTCGATCATCAGGTGCACGTCGAGATGCAGTCTGGTGGCTTTGCGCACACATTCCACCACCGGCGGGCCGATGGTCAAATTGGGCACAAAATGGCCATCCATCACGTCCAGGTGGAGCATTTTGGCGCCGCCGCGCTCCACGCGCGCGATGTCATCGGCCAGGCGGGCAAAGTCCGCCGACAGGATGGAGGGAACGATTTCAATCATTTACGGGCTACGTCGATTTTATCACACAGGCGTAGAAACCGTCCCCTGGGTCGCGCCCCGGAATCCGGCGCATGCGCTCCGTAATCAGCGCCTCCGGTACCGCCGCGGTGACGCCTTGGTTTTCCTCGGATTCGAGCGAGCAGGTGGAGTACACCAGGACGCCGCCGGGAGAGAGCGCGGCGCGCGCGTTGGCAAGCAACGCCGACTGGCGGACGCGCAGGTCGTCGAGATCGTCCGGCTTGAGCCGCCACTTGATTTCCGGATTGCGGCCCAGGGTCCCGGTACCCGAGCAGGGGGCGTCCACCAGAATGCGGTCGAAGGGGCGCGCGAAGGGAAGCGGACGGGTGCCGTCGAGCACCACCAGGTTGGCGGTCAGCGGCTTGAGCTGCGTGAGGCGGTGGAAGTGCAGATCGGCGGCGATCGCGTGCACACCGGCTTCCAGCGCCTGCGCGGTCTTATTTCCAGGCGCGGCGCAGAGGTCGAGAAATCGGAGGCCCGGTTCGAGGCGCAGCAGCGGCACGATGGATTGCGATCCGATGTCCTGCATACGGTCGCCGGCGGGCGAGATGCGGATGTATTTTTCCGGCTCGCGCAGCGCTGCCTGCGCGATCCCCGCGGCGGTTTCGGCGCCGAATGCCGCTTCCCAGCGAGCCAGCAGCCACTCCGGGCAGGAAAGCTCGATTTCGCGCGTGGGCCACGGGACGGGATCGCGATTGGCCTGGCGCAGCAGGGCGTTGACGAAGCCCGCGGCGGAAGTTTTGTGGGCGCGCTTCACCAGTTCGACGCTGTCCTTAACGGCGGCGTGCGGCGGAACGCGCTCCAGATAGCGGATCTGATAGAACCCCATGCGCAGGGCGATGCGCACCGCGAGATCGAGCTTGCGCGCGCGGCCGGAATGGTGCTGGATCAGGAAATCGAGCTGGGCGCGATAGCGCAATACGCCGAAGACGATTTCCGCGGCCAACCCGGCGTCGCGCGCGTCGAGAGAAGCGGAGTGGAGCAGCAGGAGGTCCGAGGCGTAGCCTCCCGATTCCACTTTGAGGAGAGTATCGAAGGCGAGGATGCGGGCGGTGGCGATCTTCACTTACGCGGCGGGCGGCATGTTCAGCCGCCTTTCGACTTCGAGAACCCGCTCTTCCAGGACAGTGAGACTCTCAGCGAAACCGGCATAGGTGTCGTCCCGCGCCTTGAGTTGTGTCTGGACGGTTTCCACGCAGACCGAGAATGCCTTCACGATCTCGGCCTGAGAGTCACGGATGACTTTGGTCAATGTTTCAATGGTCCGGGTTCCCCACTCTACATGGTCTCCCTTTGAGGCCGGGGCGTTGCGGTCGTCGTCCATGTGTCCTCCATTCGATTGTAAACCACAAAAATCCAGCCGGGCTGTCCGCCCCTCTATAATCAATCCAGTGGATCTCGAAAAGACATTACTGCGCAAAGTGGGGGAAGCCATTCATCGCTACCGGATGATTCGCGACGGCGACCGCGTGGCCGTGGCGCTCTCCGGCGGCAAGGATTCGGCGACCATGCTGGAAGCCCTGCTGCTGCTCCAGAAACGCGCGCCCATCGACTTTTCCGTTTGCGCTTTCACCGTGGAGCAGGGCAAGTTCCTGGGGCCCATCGCTCCTCTCGGCGAATACCTGAAGGCGCGCGGCATTGCCTGGACCTATTTTCGCGACGCGCCTTCGCTGCGCCTGCTGGAAGAAGAGCCCGGCCACGGCTGCGACCTGTGCAGCCGCTACCGGCGCCGCGCCGTGTACCAGATCGCGGCCGATCTGGGCTGCAACGTGATCGCCTTCGGCCACACCGCGGACGATTTCTGCGAGGCCCTGCTGCGCAATACCATGTTCACCGGCAAGCTGAGCTCGCTGCCGCCCGTGACCCACTCCCGCAACCGCGATTACCGCTTGATCCGCCCCCTGGTCTTCGTTACCGAAGACATCACCACGGCCTACGCCGCTTCTTGCGGCGTGCCGGTGGTGCCGTGCGGTTGCTCGCAACGTACCGGTACCGTGCGGCGCGCCCTGCGCGACCTGTTCGGGGAACTGGAACGCCAGCACCCGCATCTCAAGGAAACCATGCTTTCCGCCATGGGGAACGTGGATACCAGCCGATTGTTGGACACGCGCTTCCTGAATCTGCATGGCGAAAGTGCCGAATCGGAGACACAAACCCAGGAATTGTTTCCGATTGTCACGGAATTGTAATCGTCTCTCGATTGACCCGCGGCTAGCAATCCGTTTACCATGGGTTCTCTCCACATCAAGCCCAACTTATGAGACTGCTGCCACGCGAGGAGAAGTTTTACCACCTCTTTCTGAAACAGGTGGAGATCATCTCGGAAGCTTCGCGCCTCCTGCTGGAAGGCGTCCGGGGCACCAACGCGCGCCTGGCGGGCGCGGCCACCGAAATCAACGTGCTGGAACACCGCGGGGATGAAGTCATCCACGAGTTGTTCACCCGGCTCAACCAGACGTTCATTACGCCTATCGATCCGGAGGACATCCACAACCTCTCGGCGGCACTGGACAACGTGCTGGATGGCGTGGAAGACACGGCGCACCGCCTGGTGAGCTACCGGATCGACCCGGTTCCGCCGGCCATGGTCAAGCTTTCGGAGATTGTGGCCAGTTGCGCCAAGTCTCTTAAGGCCGCGTTCGAGGCGCTGGAAAACAACGGCCCCATCATGGAGCACTGCATCGAAATCAATCGCCTGGAAAACGAAGCGGACCTGATCGGCAGAGCCAGTGTGGTGGACCTGTTCGATAAGGAGAAGGACCCGATCACCCTGATCAAGCTCAAAGAAGTCTACGAGTTCTTCGAGAGCACCGTCGACTGCTGCGAAGACGTGGCCGACGTGCTGCAGAACGTGGTGGTCAAGAACAGCTAGCATGTCCGTCTTCACGCTCGCCGTACTCATCATCGCGATCGCGCTGGTGTTCGATTACATCAACGGTTTTCACGATGCGGCGAATTCCATCGCCACCGTTGTGGCCACGCGGGTGCTCACCCCGTTTCAGGCTGTGCTATGGGCCGCATTCTTTAATTTTGTCGCGGCCTTCCTCTTCGGCACGGCGGTGGCCAAGACGGTGGAAAAGGGCTTCGTGGACCTCGGCCTGGTCACGCCCTACGTAATTATGGCCGGCTTGATGGGCGCTATCGTTTGGGACCTGATCACGTGGTGGCTCGGCCTGCCCACCAGTTCGTCGCACGCCTTGATCGGCGGGTACGCCGGCGCCGCCATCGCACGCGTCGGCCTGCTGCGCGGCTTCGGCCACAGTCTGGAAGCACTCAAC
>JADGNT010000516.1 GCA_017883345.1 Candidatus Solibacter sp.
TTTTTGTGTGCCGAGCATGTTCGACAACTCGGGGGTGCAAGTCCCCTTCACAACCTGATGGAGGTGAAGTGATTGTAATGGGTCACGATCTTCCCCCGCTTCATTCTCACGATATTTTCCGATGCGTTCGTCACATTCCTCTCTGACGGTGTCGGCAGCCAGGGCGCAGGGAGCGGGTGCGGTCGGGATAGGATACTTCGTTGTATAGGCAGAACAGGGTATCCCGCGAGAAAATCCATAAGGAAAGCCCCGGCGCAAAAAGCGCGCCGTGGCAGGCTTCGCATTTGAACTCCGAGGACAAGCTCGGAAGCTGATCCCAGTATTCTGTTTTTGAAAACACGAACCCCCGCCGAAACCGTTGTGGTTCCGGCGGGGTAAGGACTGAGGAGCAGGTCTGGGCTACAGATCCGTCGCCAGCCTCGGGCCCCGACTCCCCGCGGGGCAGGGTTTGCGCCGGCGCGACCCGGCGCAAAGTCGCGAGAATCAAAACGGCAGTCGATACTGGCCGTCGGCCTGCACGATGGAGCCTTGCCGGCAAGCCTCGGCGATGGCCAGTTGCGCGGTGCGCCGGGAACAATCGGTCAGATCCATCACCTGCTCGCGCAGTTGGTTATAACGCACCTGTTGGCCGAGACCGGCCAGAGCTTTGGTCACATGCTCCTGTTCTACCTTCTTGCGCGCAACAGCAGTCCTGGAAGGCGCCAGACCGGCGGCGGAAAAGCACAACGTGTGCGGGTCCAGTTGCAGCAGCCGGGGCTCCGGCGGAGCGGCGTAGCGAAACTGGAAACGCAACTCGACGGTGGCGGACAGATGGGCCGAAGGGCGCGTGAGCAGGAGGTAGGAGTCGCCGACGGCGTGCAGCGCCGAGGAACCGCGGAAGGCGCTGCCGATCTCGTCGCGGCCGATCGATTTGCGGACGTGATGCACCACGATGAGCGCCGCCTTGGACGCATCGCGCAGCCGCAACAGGCTCTGGCACAGCGCCGCCATGGAGCGCGTATCGTTCTCATCCTGGTCGTGAGTGGAGTACAAAGGGTCGAGCACGATCACCTCGGCGGCCGCCTGCCGGGCGGCGTGGAGGAAGTGATTCAGTCCCTGCGGCGCGCTGAGCAGATGGCCGATCGCGCGCGTGTCCACCAGCAGGTTTTGGTCGGCGGCGGCTCCCACGGACCGGCGCATCGACGCCAGACGCGCCACAAACTGCGGTGTGGGCAGTTCGAACTGGCAGACCAGGACCCGGCGCGCGGCGGGTATGCGGAAGCCGGCGCGGTCTTTGCCCGCGGCCAGCGCCAGCGCCAGATTGGCCACCAGCAGGCTCTTGCCCACCTTGGGCTCACCGCCGACGAACAGGATGCCTTCCGGCGGCAACAGCCCCGGCTCGATCCAGCCAGGCGGCGGCACGGCCGGTTGCTCGGTGAGTAACTGCGCCAGCGATACTACGGCCGGTTTGATCGGCGTCTTGGCGGCGGCCTCTTTCACAGCATCGCCTCCGCCGCGGCATCCAGCAGGATGGCTTCGTTCACGGTCTGCAACTTCGCCGCCGCTGCCAGCCGCAGAGCCGTCGTGGCGAGTTTGTTGACTTTGCGCGGAATGCCCTTGGTGGCCTGATACATCCCCTGGCGAGCGGTATCGTCAAACAGCGGCTGCGACACCCCGGCGGCTTTGAGTTGTTGCGCCAGATAGGCGTCGAACTCGTCGCGCGTGAGTCCCTCCAGGTGATACTGCACGCCGATGCGTTGTCGCAAGGCTTCGTGCATCTGCAGCGAGAGCGTGCGCCGGAGCAGCGGCTGGCCGACCAGCAACAGGGTGAGATAGCGCGACGAATCCATGTCGAAGTTCAGCAGCAGCGGGAGTTGTTCCAGGGCGGGATGCGGCAGCAGGTGGGCTTCATCGCAGATTAGAATGGGATGCTGCTTTTTGCTCTGGTTCAGGCGCACGATGGCGCCGGCCATCTGGCGCACCAGGTCGCCGCGGAAGTGCGCCGGTTCCAGATCCAGTTCCAAAGCGATCTGGCGGAGCAGGTCCAGCGCGGAGCCCGAGGAGAAGTGCACGTAGAGGATCTTGTACAGGCTGGGGTTGAGGGTAGCGGTGAATACGCGCGCGGCGGTGGACTTGCCGGCGCCTACTTCGCCGGTGAGCAGCCCCACACCGTGATGCTGAGCCAGGAACTCCAGCCGCGTTTTGACCTGGTTCCAGGCCTGGGAAGCGAACAGTTGTTTGGCGTCGGGGCTGTCGCCGAAGGGAGTTTTCTTGAAGCCGAAGAAGGATTCCCACATGGCTACTTCTCCTCCGTTTTCCAGGACGGCAGCAGGCCGTTGACGACCGCATCGACCAGTCGCGCCACGCCTTCCGGCTTGCCGTCGGAGTAAATCTCGAGTTGCGTAAGATCGAGCGGATCGAAGCGCACTTCGATGCGCTTGCCGGCCAGATGCGAGGGCGCTTCAAAGAAACGATTCTTCAACAGGAAGGTAGAATCGCGGCGCACCAGCCGGTCCACGCGATGAAAGAACAGACGCCGTAAATCGGTGGCCGGAGGAAGCTGGCGGACCTGTTCGATATCGCGCTGCCAGCGCACCAGCGGCGTGGTCTGCAGAGAGCTGTGCTCATGGCGATGATAGACGGTGTCGAGCCAGTGCCACAGACGCTCGTTGAGTTGTTCGATGGACAGCAGGACCTTGGGGTCGAGTGAGGCCAGAAACTGTTCGCGCACGGAACGGAAGAAGCGTTCGATCTTGCCGCGGCCTTCGGGCTGATAGGGAGGCGTGTGCACGATGAGGATGCCGATGGAAGCGGCGATGCGGGCCAACTGCGGGGAGCGGTAGATCTTGGCGTTGTCCATGTAGAGACGCGTGGGGATGCCGCGGGCGGCGATGGCCTGGCGGAGGCAGTCCAGGAACGAATCCAGTCCCTGGTTGGAATAGAACTGGGCGTGTGGGATGAGGCGGCTGGCATCGTCGAGCGCGGCCTGGAGGAAGACCTGCATCTTGCCTCCACCGGGCCGCTCGACCCAGGGGCCGAACAGCATGTCGGACTGCCAGATCTGATTGGCAAACTGCGCTTCGTACTTTTTGTGGGCGGTGGCTTTGTCGAGCAACAGTTGGCGCTCGGTGAGCCCGCGGGCGCGCAGGAAACGATAGAGCGTGGAGGCCGACAGGCCGGGTTGCTTCGGCTCGTTGGCCAGGGCCAACTCGCGCAGCAGAGCGGCCCCGGTACGATGCGGGTTCTCGCGTTTGAAGCGTTCAATGAGGGCGGCGGTTTCCGGCGCGACGGCGCGGGCCAGCCCGCGGTCTTGGCGCGGTTTGGGCGACAACGCAGCCAGGCCGTTGCGGCGATAGCGCAGCGTCCAATCCAGCAACGTGTCCACCGAGACCTGGCGGCGGGTGGAATGGGGAATGTCGTAGAGGCGGGCGGCGAGTTCCTGAGCGCGGCGTGTGAGTTCGCCGCGGGGCAGCGTCTCCAGCACCAGGGGGGCGATGAGCCCGTAGCGGAAGAGCGCGATTTTTTCGGTTTTGTCGTCCATGGGGTTGTTTTTTCTCCCGACCCCAAGCGTAAGGAGAAAGGCTTCGCGGTTCCATGCAAATGGTGTGTGGGGAGGCTCAGGCGGGCGCCGCGGCGGAGGAGAATGCGGCGCGGCGGCCGTCGGGAGCCAGACCGCGGGGCCAGCCCAGCAGGTGACAGCGCACGCCGGCGAACAGGAAGCGGTGAGCGGCGATCCAGCCGGTGGATTCGAGCATGGCCAGGGCGCGATGGACGAAGTCGAGTGCGGGAGCGGGCTGGGTCAACGCGGCCAACGTGGCGCACAGCGCTTGGGCCTGCGCGCGGAAGCGGCGAACCCAGAACTGGCCGCGCTGGTAGGGCATGGCAGGCGGCGCGGATGCGGCGGCGCTCTGCAATGTTTGCCCGCGGAGCAGGCGGGCGATGAGGAACAGCCCGATCACCGTCAGGCTGGAGCGCAGGTAGGGCAAGACGAACTCGGGCAGCAGGGACACGGTGCGCTGACAGGCCTGGCACAAGTAGCGGCGCACGCGGATGATGCCATCGAAGGCCGTGTCGATGAGTGTGCGCGTGTAGAAGCCATGCGCGGTGAGTGGACCCTTGGCTTGACACTGCGGGCAGTGGGCGGGGCGATAACAATCGGGGTCAGCCAGTTGCTCGTTATACTGCTGCACCGAACCGGCGAATGGGTGTAGGATCTGCATAGGATCTGCCTCTGGGAGATGCGAACTCCCAAGGTTCGTTCTGCGGCGGGAGAACTCTTTTGGATGGGTGTCCGGGGGAGCTCTTCCGCTCACTTCGATATCCTACACATCTGAGAAAGTCACGAAAAGGGAAGGGATAGCGCATCGGCGAGCGATCCCGGCGGAGTTTGGCACGCTCGATCCCGGCACCGCTTCTCGATCCCCTCCGGCGTGGCGGGAACTAATCTGAGAAAAACCGCTCGCTACGCGAGGAAGAATTGCGACCCGTTACAACACGACGGGGTACTTTCAGGTGTACCGGAAGACGATCGGCAAGCGAATGACGGCCAAGCTGAAGAAGATTCGGCAGACG
>JADGNT010000517.1 GCA_017883345.1 Candidatus Solibacter sp.
TTAGGCTGCGGGCGGCATGTTGAGCCGCTTCTCGACTTCCAAGATGCGGGACTCGACCGCGGTGAGGCGTTGCCGGAGCGCAATGTCCGACTGCTCGCCTTCCTTCAGTTTCGCGTCCGTGGTCTGGGTATAGCCGTAGAACGCCTGCAAAAGCCTCGTTTCGCTGTCGCGGAGCGTCTCCTTGAGGTCGTCGTACTGGTGCTGCATTTCGCCCCGAAGCTGGTCGTACTGGTGGTTCATTTCGCCCCGAAGCTGGTCGTACTGGTGGTTCATTTCGGTGCGGAGTTGCTCGACAGCTCCTTGCAGATCGCCTTTTGTCGCTGGTGCGTTTGAATCGTCCATACTGCCCCCTTCATCATACGGGAAAAAGTTGCAGCCGTGCTGGCGAAGTCACGGCACGGTTTGGCGGCCACCGCGGAAGAGCGGTACGGGTTCCAGCAGGTTCCAGGAGCTTGGTAAGCCGGAGTTGCCTGCTGGAGGAATTACTTGGGGCGGCGACGGTGAAATACGGAAAGGCCGATTCTTAGGCTGCGGGCGGCATGTTGAGCCGCTTTTCGACTTCCAGCAGCCGCGTTTCCAGGGTTGCGAGGCGGGCGATTACCGCAGTCGTGTTGCCTTCCACCAGGGCAATCCGTTGCTGGTTTGACTCAGCGAAAGAGTAGAACGCCTGCAAGAGTTTCGTTTCACTGTCGGCGATGCGTTCCACGAGGTCGTTGTACTGGTGGTTCATCTCGGCGCGAAGCTGATCAACAGCTCCGCGGAGGTCGCCTTTTGTAGCAGGTGCGTTTAAGTCGTCCATACGGCTCCTTTCATCATACGACGTAGGAACCGTGCATGCTGTCACCGTCCGGTTAAGCCGGCGCCGCCCAGCGCGGAGTTGAGCATCTAGACCCCGGCGACCAGTTCGATGCCTTCTTTCCTGCCCAGATTACGCGAGTACTTTCGGGCGGAGGCGTTGTTCCAGTGCTCATGCACGCCGAGGCTGGCCAGCGTGCCACGGCTATCGGGACTGTAAACCGTGCCGGACGGGGGCTTCGCCGCCTGGGCCGCTTCGTGGAGGTAGTTGTCCGCGTTGCCGCGGACCTGGGTAGCGCGAGGCTCGCTGCTGAGCATGTCCAACGCCACGGAGTCGATCGCCACGGGGTCCTGCGACATCAACATGCTGGCAGCCCAATGGTCGTCGAAGGAGGCCCACTTAAAAACGCTGCCTTCATTGTGCTCCGCGGTATACAGACCATCCAGGATGTACAGCATGGTTTTGCCGCCGAGGTGGCGGTGCCCTATCAGGTCCACCAGGGTGTTGTAGGAACCCATAGGCTGAGTCCGCATGACGCTGCCGTGCAGCACCCTTGGGGACCAGCCGCCATCGTTGGGAAAGTGGACGGAACCGAAGTGGTTCTTGGCGGTCAACGTGACGCCGGCCATTCCGTGCGGCCGCAGCAATGCCATGTTGATCATGTACTTTGCCTCGGTCACCTGCCGCGGAAGATAGCCGATTGGCAGTTCCCCCTTGGAGAATCGGATCGGGTTCGCCATGTCCGGCGTGGGAGACATGCGGCCGCCCAGGTTGTAGTCGGCGCCCACCAGAAACTTCACCGCCTGGAATTCAGGATTGGAATTCGCCCGAATCCTGGTGAGGATCGGTTGACCGACGTTCCGAATGCCGGTGACATCGTAGATCATGATGTCTGCGCCCCGTACCCCGGCCATTTCGATCAGTTCCGTGACCAGGGCTACGACGGCGTGAGGGCTGGGCAAGCCATTCAGGGCTTCCCTGGGAGGCCCTCCGCCCCGCGCCGCCGCGGAAGGAGCGCCGCCCGGGGAAGGCCCCAGCGTGCCCCACTCCGCGGACCGGTCCTGATTGCAGTTGATTTTGATCGCGATTCTCTCCCCTGGACGATATCCGGAACTGGCCAGCTTGTGGTTGTTATTGAAACTTCGGAACAGCGCGTCCCACGCCTGCTTCTCATTCTTTCTTCCAGTCAGATTCTGGAGGAGCCGGGAAGTCATGCCGTGGACCACTTTTTGGTTGGTGTGAGCGTCATCCCACCAATGCCCCGTGACACCGTCCCAACTGGTGGCGTTCGCATCGCGCACCCATACCACTCTGCCTGGGTAGATCCCCTGTCCCGCGCCGATGGGATGGTTGGCCTCTTCGCTGGGCTTGAAGGGGCCGGGCGGAGCCATCCCACCTCGTGGTTGCGCGATCGCCTCCCATGGCAACACGAGAGGGACATGAACGAGGCCGGCAGCCTGAGCGGCGGCGAGCGACTTCATGAAGCACCTTCTACGCATGAGACAGCTCCTTTTCGACTTCTGGTCGAGGATCTTGCCTCGCGGGAACGGCGCGCGGGCACGGCCCGGCCGGCACCGTTGGGCATTTCCGGCGGCGTGCTACACGTATTTTACCCATACCCGGTGCGACCTTTCAGGTTGCAACGTCGGCGTCCGTGCCGACGTTCTGCGAAGAATGCCGAGGAATACCGGCATGGCAGGCGGGGTACCCTCTGGGTCCGCCCGCTCCAGGGTGCTTTGGATCAGGCGCGATATTTGCGCCGCAGACCACTAGCGATACCGGTAAAGCTTCACGCGCTGGATACCGCGGTCTGGCGCCGAGAGGCGCACGCCGCTGCCGGATTGGCCCATGTCGGCGGCCGTGGCGATGTCATCGCGCAGCACGGAATCGTCGCCGGCCAGATAGCGCGTGACCACCCATTTGCCATTTTCGAAGCGGCCGTTTTCCTGACGGGCAATTCCGGCGATCGGCGGGCCCGGCGTGTTGGGGGTGAACGTGATCTGCAGGTTGTTGCCGGCTACCAAATATTCGTCGGGACCGGTGGCCATGAAGATGCCGTAGCCCGTCACGTCAGGCGCCACGGCAGGCGCGCGGCGATTGCGCGGCAGGCTCACGTTGAGGATGTAGTCGCCAAGCTCGATCTGCTGGTCGGGCTTCTGCCGGTTGAGCGACGCAGCCGCGATCGTGCCCTTCGACTGGTGCTCCAGAATGGACGGGGCGAGCTGCGCCAGCGTCTTGTAGGCCACCGAAAACGGCAGCGTCTCGACATCGGGCGGTGGCTGCGAACCGGCGGGCTGCGCCCCGTCGGGGCCGAACCCCATGAGGCGCGCGACGTTGTCGATCCCGAAGGGCGAGTAGCCGATGGCGCGGTGTTGGCCGATGGCATAGAAGGCGTTGGCGGCGCCGCGCGTGTCGCCGGCCGATTCGGGAACGAAGAGCGGGTTGCCGGAGCGGCCGTAGCGCGCGACGATGCCGGCGAAATCGGGCAGGTAGATGTCGGGGCAGAGCAGGTCCACCAGGGGAGCGCCGGCGCGCCAGACGTCGTGCATGTGGTCTTGCGGTCCGCCGCTGGGATAGTCGCCGGGGCCTTTGTCCTCGGGCTGCACAATCCAGGCGTTGACGAACATCGGGATGGCGTATTCCTTTTTGCCGGCCTCAGCCACGGCGTTGATGTAGCGGGCGTAGTTCCAGCCCATGAAGATCTCGTCGGCTTTGGCGCCCTTGCCGAAAACTTCTTCCCACGTTCCGGAGGTCCTGGAGCCCGCGGCGTCCCACACCTGTTTGAACTCCGGCAGCAGGTCCTGTTTGTGTTTGGCCAGATAGTCCATCAGTTCCTTGGGCACCGGTTTGGCGAAGGCATCGCTCGCGGCCGGAGAGCGATCGCGCGCGTCGCCCAGCACGCCGACCTCGTTCTCCAACTGAACCATGATCACGCGGCGGGTCTGGTCCACCTCGCGGGTGTGGCGCATCAGGGCGGCGAAAGCGCGCGCGTCAGCCTGCACGTTGTTCCGGCTCAGGGTGGAGAGCACCTCGATGGTCTTGCCACCGCGGATCTGGGTGCGCGGGAAGCGGTCCTGCGCGGCCTTGACCCAGGCGGGGGCAAAGCTGGAGAGCCCGTTTTTCCAACTGGCGAACCAGAGCCAGACGATGCGCACGTTATTCTGCCGGGCGCTTTCGACGAGCTGATCGACCAGGCGGAAATCGTACTTCCCTTCCTCGGGCTCGATCCAGTCCCACGAGACGCCGGTCAAGACGGTGTTCATGTGGACCTTGCCAGCGAGCAGCGGCCAGACCACTTTCATTCGATCGGTATCGGAGGACACCGTATTGCTCAGTTCGCCGCCGAGCACGAGGAACGGCTTGCCATCGACCATCAACTGCGTGGCCTGACCACGCTTCTCCAGATGCGGGACCGCGGGGTCCGCGGGTTTGGTCTGTGCGCGCGCCACCAGGGCCAGGGAGCACAGAAGGAATGCGCAGGCGAGGGACCTTACGTTGATCATGTATTTCCTACTTAAGTGTCTTATTTTACCGAAACGCCCCATACGTTGGCGCGGCGCGCGAGGCCCAGTGCGCTTCGGGCTGGCTGAAAGCCGCGAACAAGCCAGCGTTTGGAAATGGGCATTCCTCCACGGTCGGCTTAGAGACCACGCAAAAATAACTTCTCAGCCACCGACGTGGCGCAGACTCTCAGTCTGCCGCGTCCCGACTCCTCGGGACGCGCTTTGGAGCACGCCC
>JADGNT010000518.1 GCA_017883345.1 Candidatus Solibacter sp.
GCGCGCCGTGTGGCGGAGTTGGAAGACACCCTGCGCAAAATGATCGCCGAGCACGAAGTGGAGCACCACGGCAAGTAGACTACACTTACAGCAAGTTCTCTTCAAGACGGGCCGGACAAAGTTATGGAATGTAGAAGGAGGCCCCCACGACCCATGAAGTTGATGCCAGGTCGACTGCGGTCATTGTGCACCCTACCGGCTGGTAGCCTTGGGCCGTTTCAGTCGAGCTGTATTTCAGCCCCGTCAGATGTCCAGACATCGGCGTGTTCTTCAACTGATAGTCCCAACCCGAGGCTCTCGACGGGTCCGGCACATGGGTGAGAGGAATGTCGTGCAGCGTGAATTCGATATGAAAATCACTGCGCGACTTCGGAAAGATATCCACACTGGTGTAATCGACGCTCCAGGTGATGATATTCGCACCTGTGGCGTCCACTTGTCCGTTGAACTTCAATGTCTCGGTCATCGATCCCGACTGGCTGGTGGCATCCAGCGTAAAGGTGCGTCCACTCCACGTAAGATCAGGGCGGACGAGGAGGTGGAGGTTATACAAGGTATCGAACTGGATACCTTTGCTTTCATTATATTTATTCGGTATCCTATCGTAATCGAAGCAGGAATACGCAACGACGGCGGCATCGTTTGCAATGGTAACGAGGCCCCCCTTTAAGCCGGTCGGGTAGGCGTTCGTGGCTTTCACGTCGACACGCACCTCCAGTGTGATTGGCGTCGTGCCGGTGAATGGCCGCTGCGCATGGCCGTTGGCGACCAGGATGAAGAACAACGCTCCGTTCTTTGCCAGTTGATCGGCGTCGGCCACTTCGTAAGTGGACGTGATGCTGGCCTGATAGACCCAGCCTTTCCCGGTCACCGACTTATACAGATACGCCTGGGCGTCGGTCGCTGGACCACTGAACAGGAACGTCAGTTTGGTGCCAGCCGGCCACTGCGTCGTACGGCTCGGGAAGGTCACCTTGTATCCGCGTGCCGACAGGTCTGGAGCGGCCCACTGGAACTTGATCCCGGTGTCGCTGTCTACTTTGCTGGTATAGCTTTCCAGCGTGGTGTTCTGTGGAGAAGCCAGGTTGCCGGCCGAAATGGCCGGGTTCACCGTACCATCCGCCAGTTCTTTCACGAAAACCTGCCACTTGTACCCCAGCAGAAGCTCCTGATGGCTCAGAGCCTCCACAGGCGAGTACAGCGATGCCTTGACCAGATACCCGGTGGTCGGCTGCATGTCCTTGAACAGATCGCCGATCAGCTTGTCGCCCTTCTGCGCGGGCATGGTCATGTAGTCGAGAAACAGCGACGCACCGTAGCCGTGCCGCGACACCGTCATCTTGTCGAGGAGGCCCGGCGGATACTCGAGCCCGTGCAGGTACAGGAAATCGCTATAGGCCTTCGCGTTTGGCGAAAGGTAATTACTCCCGGAGACCATCTTTTTCTCGAACCACGTGGAGGCCGCCTCCATCATCCACAGCCACGGGCTGTTAGAGAACGTCCGTCGCCAACTCCCCCGCGGATCGTAGAGGCTCTGGTAAATATGGAACATTTCGTGCGCCGCGGTGGTACGCGCGTTTTCCCAATTCGCGCCCCCTTTGATCTGATCGAGGTTTAAACTCAGCCCGACGCCCTGCTTGCCCCACAGCTCCGACTCGGATTCGCCGTTTGTCTTTGGGTCCGCCATCAATATACGGCCCTGCACTCCGGTGAACGAATACAGGTACACGTCGATCGGCGTGGTCCTGCGGTCCACCTCGATTCCGGTGGCCTCAAGCTTCGCGCGCGCTTCGTCCATCGTGTCACCGACCTTCAGCGCAAGATTATGGTCCGCGATATCGCCCGTGGGATAATGCACGAGGAACTTACCAGAGAGCGACGCGTCTTCACTCACTCCGCCCAGCGCCCAGACCAGCGACGCGAGCCGCCCTGGATCCACTACCGCTGCGTGCGTCTCGCTTGCCTTTCCCTCCGCTGCGGGCGCCACGGAACCCGGAGGCATGGCCGGAAGCGTCGCAACGATCTTGCCGCCCTGGATGGTAGCCGGCAGGACCATCGGTCCGCGGTCGTCTTCGCCTTCGAACTTCACAAAGACGAGCGTCTTCCCGGTGCTGGGGAGCGTTCCCACTGGCTGGAGCGTCAGTGTAATCGGCGCTGCCACGGTTCCTGGCAGTGGTTCCAGCCGGTAGATCTCCGAGATTCGTCCGCCCGCCGGCGGCGTCGAGTCGGAGACTTGGGACAGGTTGAGGACGGTGGGCTGGTCAAATGCTCCGGGTGCCACGCTCACCGTCATGCCGGCATTGGTAACGCTGCCGCCCGAGGGCCCGATTGTGGCCGACACGATGGGGCCAGTGCCCCCGGGTTTCCATGCTCCGAACACGGTGACAAATCCCTGGTTCGCCGAGCCGGAGTTGGCGCAGACGCGCGGCTGGTTCACCGTCAGATCGTACTGGCCCGCGGTCCACCATTGATTCACCGCGATCTCGCCCGTGCACCAGGAGCTCTGGGAGGCGTCGCAAGCGCCGCGCTGGAAATTGCCCTGCAGGACCTGCGGCCCGCCCTTCCGCAAAGTGAAGCCGACGCTGGTCTCGTTCGCGTTCCACTGGTACCAGGTGCTGAAGCGGGTGACGAACGCCTCCCGGTCGAGCGTGAAAGACGAGGTGGCAGTGGTTCCACACGCGGCGGTATTGACGGTGTTCAGCAGTTGCGCCTCTTTATCGCCGCAACTTGCCGTTACGTTAGCCTGCGATGTGGCTTGCGCCACCGTGATGGTCACCGGCAGTGTCCCGGCCACCGCGCCCGGCGGCACCCGGAAGTCCACTTGATACAAGCCGACCAGGTAGGGTGTAAGGCCGGCAAAAAACACCTCGGCCGTCTCGTTTCCCACCTTGACGCTGACGTCCGCCACCGTATTCAATGGCTTTCCGGGAGATCCGTCGCCTGCCGCGGCGCCGGAGACCGTCACGGGAGAAGTGGCGCCCAGACCCACCAGGTAGAGCGTCACGATCTCTCCGGCCATGGCTGGATAGTCGGCCGAGACCAGCTTGTAGTCGGCATGATGCTGTAGAATCGGTGCGCCATTTCCTGCCATGTTGACGGTCAACACACGCGGCGCCCGCGCGGCCACATTGATGCTGACCCAGCCGCTTGCACCGGCTGCCGTCTTCACCCGGATTTGCACTCCGTTTCCGGTTGCTTCGTACGGGAGTTGCGCATTGATCTGTCCGGCGGAAACAAAGAACAGCGGCGCCGCATACGCGCGGCCGTTCACCTGGACTTCCACCGAAGTTCCCAGTAGCGTGGTTGGCAGAGGCAGCGAACCGCTCTGCGTGTCCTGGGCCAGGTTCGTCCCATAGAGAGAAAGGATGGTCCCAGGCGCGAAGTTCGGTGTGTTATCTCCGGCATTCAGCACGCCGGCCGCCGGAAGGACCGGGGCTGCCGAGTTTGCTCCCGGTGTAACGGTGGCCTTTAAACTGCATGTTACCTGTACGCCGTTGGTGTAGACCGCCAGCGCGATGTAGTAGTCGCCCGGCTGCGGAGAGGGAATGGAGATCGCCTCCGTGCCCGCATCGCCGGTCGACGCCTGGTCGTAGACGACTTGCTGGTTCACCACTGCGACGTCCTGGCCGCGTCGCCCAAACAGATCGACATCGGCTGTCGCGGGTTGTGTCGACAAGGTGATGTCGAGGCGCGCGGCGTTGGCCGGCACCGCAATCACAAAGCTGTAGTCGCCGTTGAACAACGTGCCTGTGGCGACCGGTCCGAGCACCGTGGTCACACCTACCCCGGAACTGAGGCGTGTCGGGGAGTTCTGGCCGGCCAGCGGTCCGGGCGCGGCGAACACTCCAGCGCAAATCACAAACATCCGTAAGCAACGCCGGCATTTCATATAATGACCCATTCGCATCTTAAACTCTCTATTTGGCACTCGCAAGGGTCTTTATCAGTGCCATTTGCCGGATAGGTACCACTTGCCGGGCTCTGCCCAATTCCGCCAACTACGGCTCTATTTGTTCTTCCTGCGCGGTTTCGCCTGCGCGGCGCGATTCATTTACAGCTTCTGACGGCCGCGGTTCTGATCGGAGCCGCGACCGTCAGGGAGGGTCGCTAATTCGCCAGGGGGGTTTTCTCGGCGTGGTCCACCACCAGCACATCCACCGGGCCTTTGCGCTTTTCCAGCTTCAAGCCGAGTTGCTTCTGCACCGCCTCGAAGATGGATGGGCCGTCGGCCGGTTCCGCCGCCACCGCGCCGGGTGCGGCGGCCGCCGGCAGGCTGTTGTCGCGCGTCCAGTCCAGTTTCACCTCGAATGCTCCCGGGATCGCCGTCTGGTCGAGCACCGGAATGTGCATGTATCGGGCGATCATGGCCGCCAGCATCAGCATGGTCATCCGGTTGTGGCGGAAGCGGCCTTGCCACAGGATGACTTCGCCCTCGACGGGCGGGTCCTGCGCGGGCTTCATCTTGTGCTCGCCGTTGGGCGCCGTCAGCGCGTAGTAGGAGAGCACTCGTGGTTCGCGGTGGAGCACCAG
>JADGNT010000519.1 GCA_017883345.1 Candidatus Solibacter sp.
CGGATCTGCGGCGAGCGCGCCGGGTCCAGGCCGGTGAACCCCTGCGCGGACACGCCCACGATGGTCATGGGGTAGTTGTCCACCAGGAGCTTCCGGCCGATGACGTTCTGATCGGCGGCGAAACGCGTCACCCAATAATCGTGGCTCAGCACGACGGAGGGATGGCCTTTGTAGACGCGGTCGTCCTCCTCGGGAGAGAACACGCGCCCGATGGCCGGGCGCACGCCCAGGGTCTGGAAATAGTTGCCGGATACCAGTTCCGCGTCGACGCGCTCGGTCTGGCCGCTGAAGCTGAGGGAAACGGCGGCGCCGAAGCGGCAGAACACGCTGGAAAACGCCTGCGCCTTCTTCTGGAAATCCTGGTACATGGGGTAGGACGCCATGCGCGGTCCGCGATTGTTTCCCATGTGGGGCCCGGTGGACCAGATCATGACGAGCTGTTCGGGCCGCGCCACGGGCAGGAGGCGCAGCATCAATTGGTCGATCAGGGTGAAGATGGCGGTATTGGCGCCGATGCCGAGAGCAAGCGAGGCCACGGCGACCAAGGTGAAGAGCGGACTGCGCCGCAGGCTGCGCAGCGCAAATCGGAGGTCAAACAGGAATCTGGCCATGGCTTACAAAGTAAGTACGCCGCTCGGGAGAAAAAGTTTGCAGGAAACGGCGAAAACCGGAGAAAGAGAAGACCTGCCCCCACGAATGGGGTCATGGCAGCCTGAAAGGCTACGCTACCGCCGGGAGAGGTCGCGCACCGCGAGATCCTTGAACCGCATATTGCCTTCCCCGCCGGAGTGCAGTTGCAGGGCGATCCCGCCATCGAACGATTTGGGCTTGGGGTCGGTGAAATCGATCACGGTGATCCCGTTGAGGATGCAAATCATGTGATTGCCTTCCACCTTCATGAGCATGTCGTTCCAATCGGTGGGACGCATTACGTACTCATATTCCGGGGAAGGCCACGCGATCCAGCCGCGATCGTCGCCGTACAGGCCGCCGACATGGTGATTCGCGGTGCGGTCGATTTCGAACTGCATGCCCGAGGCGACATCCACCGTGCCCGGCTTGAAGCGGGTATGAAAGTAGATTCCGCTGTTGCCGTCGTCCTCGCACTTGAAGCGCAGGGACAGCCAGAAATCCTTGTAGTCCTTTTCGGTCATGAGGTAGCCGTACTGTTTGGTCACCCCCTGCCCGTGGATGGTGCCGTTTTCCACGGTCCAATTCTCGGCGCCGACCTTGATCCACCCGGTGAGATCCTTGCCGTTGAACAGCGACACCCACTGTTCGTTGGGGAGCAGGTTGACCTTGCCCTTGGGCGTCTGCGCCAGGAATAACACCGGCAGCGCGAGTAGTGCAATCAATCTTCGCATCACAACTGGTTCTATCATAAAAAGCGATGCCGCGCCGAGTGGAAGCCCGACCTTTTTTTCGCCCCGCCCTGGAAGAACAGCGTTACCTGCCCGAATGCCCGCGCGTAATCGGCGGATCGCTCCTGTGGATTTCCATCCAGTACGCGGCGGACCGGCCGCGGGGCGGCATCAACGTGCTGGACTTGGCCAGCCGGGAAAACGTCCACCACGCGCTGCCGGGGCGTCCGGGATTTTTCGTCGAAACCGGCGAGCCTGGTGAACTGCTGGTCGGCCTGGAGCGCCGCCTGGTGCTCTACGACCTGAATCGCCGCGCCGTCACGCAGACGCTGGCCCACATTCCAGAGGACCCGCGCGTGATTATCAACGACGGCATCGCCATCCCGGGCGGGGCCATCTTCGGCACCAAGCACCTCGGGTTCAGCGAACCGGTGGCCGCGCTGTATCACTACGACCACGCCACTCGCCAGGTGCGCGAGCTGCTCGGCGGGCAGACGTGCTCCAACGGAAAATACCTGCACGACGGCCTGCTGGTGGACATCGACAGCAAGCCGAAGACGATCACCGAATACCGCTACGATGGCGCGCTGGGCGCGTTGCACCCGCTGCGGCTGATCGCGCCGCCGGAGGCTCTGCCCGCGCTGCCCGACGGCCTGCGGCCCATGCCCGGCGGCCAGAGCGCGATCGTGGCATACTACAATCCGGGCCACGTGGCCGATGGCGTGGCGCAGGAGATCCGGCTCTCGGATGGCGAGGTGCTCACGGAGTTTGTGCTCCCCGGGTCGCCGCGCGTCACCTGCCCCGAGGTGTGGGAACTGGATGGCGCGACGTGCGTGTTTTTCACCACGGCGACGGAGGGCATGCCGCCAGAGACGCGCGCCATCGCTCCGGAAGCGGGGACGATTTTCGTGGCGGGACTGGCGCCATGACCACGAGAGACCCAGGTCGGCGGCCGAATGACAAAAATCGCCAGCCTGGATATGCCCGCTAGAAAGCGGGCATGGCAGCCTGGAAGGCTACGCTACGGTGAAGGAGGACACTCATGAACTTGAATCGACGAGACTTTATGGTGGCGCCGGCCGCCACGATAGCGGCCACTTCCATATTATTCGCCGCCGAGCCGGCTGTTCCCTGGCAGCGGAAAATCCGCCGGCTCGGCCAGACCAATATGACCGAACACGACCCGGCGGTGCTCGACGTCGAGCAATGGGCGGACTACTGGGCCAGCCTGAAGATTGACGCCGTGATGGTGAGTGTCACCGGCATTCTGGCGTTTTACCAGACGAAGGTGCCGTACCACCGAAAAGGCAAGTTCCTCGGCAACCGGGATTTTTTCGGCGAATGTTGCGCGGCCGCCAAAAAGCGCGGCATGCACGTGATCGCGCGCATGAGTCCCGACCTCAATTGGGAAGACGCGGTGCAAGCCCATCCGGAGTGGTTCCAACGCGACGCGCAAGGCAACGCCGTACGCCACACCGAGGACCCCAGGCTGTTCCGCACCTGCATGTTCACCACCTACATGACCGATTACATGCCGGCGATCATGAAGGAGATCAACTCGCTCTATGACGTGGACGGCATGTTCACCAACGCGTGGCCGCCACTAGGGGCGCTGCCGGTCTGCCATTGCGAACAGTGTAAGAACCTGCCGCCGGCGGGCACGGTCGCTTACTGGGACAAATTCAACGAGCGCATCACCTGGTTGTGGAAGCTGTACGATTCCATTGCCAAAGAGAAGAAACCGTCGAACTTCTACTTCGCCAACCTCGGCGGCGGAATCCGCAGCACGGCTGACCTGGTGAAGCTCGGCGAAATCTGCGAGTGGTTCCAGTGCGACAACCAGGGGCGCGGCGGAGACGATACGCCGATCTGGGGATGCGCGCTGCAAGGCCGCGTGTGCCACGCCGTGCAAAAAGGCAAGATGTCCACCAACGTGACCGCGGCGTGGTCCACCGGCACGCCCCGCTGGCGCAACGTTTATAAGTCGCCGCAAGAAGAACAGATGTGGTTCGACGAGACGCTCGCCTCGGGAATGGTCCCGTATCACCACATTATCGGCGGCGAGAACGGCATGGGCGAGGATCGCCGCTGGCTGGAGCCGGCGCGCAAATATTTCGAGTGGATGGCCAGGCACGACGCCCACTTCGTCAATAAGCGCTCCGTCGCGAATGTGGGCGTGGTGATGGGCCAGCGCACCCACCTGTTCTACCGGCCCCCGCGCGGGGCTCTCATGCGGGAGTACATGGACGGCATGTATTACGCCCTGCTCGAAGGCCGCTTCCTCTTCGATTTCGTGCATGAAGACAAGCTTGCGCCCGAGGATCTCGCGAAATATTCCGCGCTGCTATTGCCCAACACCGCCCTGCTCAGCGACCAGCAGTGCCGCCAGTTGCGGGCCTACGTGGATGCCGGCGGATCGCTGCTTGCCACCTTCGAGACCAGCCTGTACAACGAGCGCAACGAAAGGCGCGGCGATTTCGGCCTGGCCGACGTCTTCGGAATCCGGAAGGCCGGCGAAATCACAGGTACTTTGGGCAACGCGTACCTGGCGCGCATCGAGCAGCCGCATGAGATTCTCAACGGCTTTTCGGGTACCAACTGGATCCCCGGGGCGGAGAATCGCCTCCCCGTCGCTCCGGTGGATGACCCGATTCTGACGGTGGTGCCCGGCTTCGTGGCTTACCCTCCGGAACTGTCGTATCCGCTCCAGGCGCGGACCAACGAACCGGCAATCGTGGTGCGGCAACGCGGCAAAAGCCGGCTGGTCTACTTCCCGGGCGACATTGAGCGCACCATGTGGCGCAGCGGCCATACCGATCTGGCGCGCTTGCTGCAGAACGCCATCCGCTGGGTCGCGGGCGCCACGCAGCCGGTCACCGTCGCTGGCGACGGCGTCGTCGAGACCTTCGCATGGGAGACGCAAGCCGGTTTTGCCGTGCACGTCCTGAATTACACGAACCCCGCCATGCACCGCGGATGGATCCGCAAGTTCTATCCTATCGGCGGGCAGAAGGTCAGGATGTCGCTCCCTCAGGGAAGGCGCGTGACCCGCGTGGAACTGCTACGGGCCGAAAAGAACATTCCGTTTACGGGAGGGTCCGGCAGCATCGAGTTCACGATTCCCGGAGTGCTGGACTACGAAGTGGCGGCGCTGCATTCGGCTTGACG
>JADGNT010000520.1 GCA_017883345.1 Candidatus Solibacter sp.
AGTCTGCCGCGTCCCGACTCCTCGGGACGCGCTTTGGAGCACGCCCGGCAGGCGTCCCGATGAGTCGGGACGCGGCCGGCACGAGTGCCGGCGCCACATTTGCCAGTCAGCCAATGTGAGGTTATTCTTGCGTTGGCCCTGAGTAGAAATGGGAAGACGCCCCCGCTCCACGTTATGATGTTGCCTGATGCGCATTGTGGTGCTGGTGGGGCTTCCGGGCTCGGGCAAGTCCACCTACCTGGAGCAGATGGGCGTGCGGGGCCTCTCGTCGGACGGCATACGCAAACTGCTGGCGGACGATGCAACCGACCAGACGATCCACGTACGGGTGTTCCAGACGTTGCGCTACCTGCTGGGACAGCGGTTGGCGATTGGCCGGGCAGTGACGTACATCGATGCCACCAATCTGACGCGGGAGGAGCGGCGGCCGTATCTGGAGATCGGCCGCGCCCGCGCCTGCGACGTGGAAGCGGTATTCTTCGATGTGCCGCTCGAAGTCTGCCTGGATCGGAATGCGCGGCGGGACCGTGTGGTGCCGGGCGAGGCGCTGCGAAAAATGGCCGCGAAGGTAGTGCCGCCGTCGGTGGAAGAGGGGTTCGCGCGGGTTTGGGTTCTCAAGGGCGGATCGGTGGAGTGCCCCTGAAGGGGGAGCTCGGACGGACTTGCCCCCATGAATGGGGTCATGGCAGCCTGAAAGGCTACGCTACGGTGCGGCGTCTCACCTGGATGGCACAATTTATCGCTAAATTATGGATAAACGCTGCCTCCAGGCCTAGACGCCGGGCGCTCGGCATGTCACAATGCGAACATGCCGGACACTGTGATTGTGATTGCGAGTGGGGATCTGCGGCTATCGGCCAACCAAGAGTGCTGGCCCGCGCAGGCCCAGGCCGAAGAGGCCGTCATGAATGCCATCCGCCGCGAAGGCCGTGAGGTACGCCGCGGGAATGCCTGCGACCCCGTCAAGCGGCATGGATTCATCGATAGCCAGAAGTACGGAATGGAAGTATTCCGCGGGCTGCCGCCGGATGCGCCGCTGGTAGTGGTGGAAGCCGTCTGGCAGTACAGTCATCATATTCTGCACGGCCTGTATACTCACCAGGGTCCGATCCTGACGGTGGCCAATTGGAGCGGCCAGTGGCCGGGACTGGTCGGCATGCTGAACCTGAACGCGTCCATGACCAAGGCGGGCATCGCTTATAGCACGTTATGGAGCGAGGATTTCACGGACGAGTTCTTCCTGAGCGGCTTGCGCCAGTGGCTGGCCGGGGAGACGGTGCAGCACGATGTAAGCCACGTTCGCGCGCTCAGCCAGTTCCAGCTTCCGGCCCAGGCCGAGGAGCTGGGAGCCAGGCTGGCCGGGGAACTGCACCGCGGCAAGGCCATCATGGGTATTTTCGACGAGGGCTGCATGGGCATGTACAACGCCATCATCCCCGACGAGCTGCTGCACGCCACGGGCGTGTTCAAGGAGCGGCTGAGCCAGTCGGCGCTGTTTGCCGAAATGCAGCAGGTGAGCGATGCCGAAGGCCAGGCGGTACGCGGCTGGCTGGATGCCAAGGGCATGAAGTTTGCCACCGGACCTAATCCGGAGACCGATCTCACCGACGAGCAGATTCTGTCGCAGTGCAAGATGTACATCGCGGCGCTGCGCATCGCCGACGATTTCGGCTGCGACACGATCGGCATTCAGTATCAGCAGGGATTGAAGGATCTGGCGCCGGCGTCGGACCTGGCCGAGGGCCTGCTCAACAACGTGGACCGGCCGCCGGTGAAGGCGCGCCATAACGGACGCGTGCTCTACGAGGGCAACGCGCTGCCGCACTTCAACGAGGTGGACGAGTGCGCGGGCCTGGATGCGCTGGTCACCAACCGGATCTGGAAGGCGCTGGGCTACGATCCGGAAACCACGCTGCACGATATCCGGTACGGCGAAACGTATGCGGTCAACGGGCACGAGGAATTCGTCTGGCTTTTCGAAATTTCGGGCGCGGTGCCACCGGCGCACCTTACGGGCGGCTATGCGGGCGCGGTAAGCGAACGCCAGCCGGCGATGTACTTCCGGCTGGGCGGCGGCAGTGTGAAGGGGGTCAGCAAGCCGGGCGAGATCGTGTGGAGCCGCATTTTTGTGGATGGCGGCAAACTGAAGGCGGATATCGGCCGGGCGCGGGCGATTGAACTGCCGCCGGCGGAGACGGAGCGGCGGTGGCAGATCACCACGCCGCAGTGGCCGGTCATGCACGCCGTGCTGTACGGCGTGACGCGGGACCAACTGATGGCGCGGCACAAATCGAACCACGTACAGGTGGCGTACGCGCCCGATGCCGCGGCGGCCAACCTGGCGCTGGCCACCAAGGCTGCGATGTTCCGCGAGATGGGGCTGGAAGTGGCCATTTGCGGCACGGATCACGGGCTGTAACGAAGGCCCTAACGAAGGCCCTAACGAAGGATTGACACGAAATGGCGGATGGGCGCACTATTGCCTGGAGGGGGCCCATGCGTACATTTCTTTTCGTTGCGGTGTTGACGGCAGCATCCTGCGCTGCCTATGCCCAGGGAGTCGAACGCTGGCCGGTAAAAACGAGCGTTCCCGACGGCACGAATTTCTCCAAGGCTGCCCAGGCGGCGCTAACGGACCTGCTGGCTCTCCCGGACGCGCCGGGGGTTACCCACGATGACAAGCGCTATCAATCGGCGCGCATCCCCGCCCAGGCCGGCGACCAGTTTCCCGAGGGGAAGCTGATCACCACCACCGGCTGGCTGCACCTGGTGGCGGGTGAAACCGACGGCGATTACCACATCCAAATCAGCGGGTCTGATTCGACGGGAGATCATTGCCTGATCGTGGAGGTGCCTAATCCCGAACCGAAATTCACGGCGAGCGCGGACTTGCAGCCGAAGTTCGCGGCCGTCCGGGACTTTATCAAGGCTAAGATGCTGGCCGGGAAGGGCCCTTCCGTTAGCGGATCGGTGATGCAGCATCCCGTGTATGTGACCGTGAGCGGGATACTGTTCTACGATGATTCACACGTGGGAGATCAGCCGCGCGGCAAGAAGGGCATGAAGGCCGCCACCCTGTGGGAACTGCACCCGGTGACGGCGATCGCCTTCGCGCCGCAGCCGAAGTAGTCTACGGGCCCGCCAGAAATCCGCAGACTCTGGGCGCCATATACTCCAGGACATTGAGGAGGTCGTGTCCGGAGTCGAGGGTTTCGAGGTGCGCGTTGGGGTGGGTGGCGGCGAATTCCGAGGAGTATCGCGCCGGCACTACGTCGTCCTGCGCGCCGTGGAAGATCAAGGCGGGCTGGCCGAAATCGGGGTAGTCCTCGTACCCCAATCCGTCATCGAGCAGGGCGTAGGAGAGCCGGCGCTGGCGGTTCTCGGCGTAGTGAAAGACTTCGACCGCGCCGGTTGTGCGCCAGGTATCGACCGCGGCGGCGCCGATGCGTTCGGCCCAGCGGCGGGCGAAGCCAAAGGCCGGCGCCAACAATACCACGCGCGACACTTCCGGATGGCGGGCGGCGTAGATGGCGGCGAGGTAGCCCCCCATGCTGCTGCCCATGAGTGCCACCGGCTCGCCGGCGGCCGCGGTTTCGATTACGCGCAGTTGCCCGCTGATGGTGAGGTGCTCGAAATCGCCGGCCGCGAGATCGGGGATGTCGATGAGGGCGCCCGCGGCGCGCAGGCGTTCGGCGAAGAATCGGGCTTTGCTGGACGCCGTGGATGAGGCGAAGCCGTGAAGGTAGAGGATGCGGTTCATTTTTTAGTGGGGGCTGGAGGCGGGGGAGGCGTTTCCAGCTCGGTGAACTTGATTTCGGCGTCGGCGCTGAACATCTTGAACGGTTGGTAGCGATAGAGGTTTTCGGTGATCACCCGGCCATCGACTATGTGGCGGTGAACCACGGAAGCGGGGGTGAGGAATCCGTGCGCGGACTGGATGTAGTCCACCGTGGCCTCGTCGCGGACCCTTAAACTGGCTTGGGGATGCCCCGACCACGTTTGGAGGAGAATCGACGTGGCATCTTGGGGATGCTCCGACCACGATTGAATGCGCAGCGGCAAGCCGTCGGTCTTCCGCACGAGGAGCCTGCCCTGGAGGGCGAGGCGCGACGACTGGTTGCCGAGGAACTCGAGCATGCCGCCATCGGGCGAGGTTTGCTGCCAGTGGAGCACCCAGGCGGCGTCGGCGCCAATCTGTTCCTCTCCGGCGAGCACCACCTTCATGTTCTCCAACCCCCGCTTGTTAAACGCCAGGAGGATGATGCCGTAGTCGGTGGCAATGTCTACCAGCCCGTGCGCGGCGAAATCCTCAAGCATGCGCTTACGGATCCGGTCGTCGGGGGAGGTGATGCCGAGGGATAGGGCGTGGCGGGCGCGTTCGGCGCTTTGGACCTTGCGGCCATCCACTGAGATCACCTGGCGCAGTTCCGTGAGGTTCTGTACGGCGGACTCCTTGAGAGTGCCCACGCTGTACTCGGAGACGATCTGGCGGACCACCAGGCGC
>JADGNT010000521.1 GCA_017883345.1 Candidatus Solibacter sp.
CTTGCTCTGCGAGACCTTGGCGCCGACGGTGTTCACTTGGATGCGCGGTCCCGCCTCGATACGCAGGGTGGGGATCGCCTGGTGGGCCGCCGGATCGTAGTTCAGGGATTCGAGCGCCACCTTGGCCTCCAGCCGGTTCTCTTTTTGCAGCAGCGCGCGCACGCCGTCCAGTCCCTGGCGAACGCGCAACTGCGACACCGGCTTCCAGGTATGAATGATCCACCGGCGGAACTTGGTGGCCGTCAACACACGCGCGGGGTCCATCTTGAAATCGCCCAGCAGGACCGGCGTTCCGAAACGGGCGCGCCGTCCGCTATCGATTTCGAAGCGGATGTTCACCTGCTGGTGCGCCGGGTCGTAATCGAACACCGGATGGATGGCGCTCAGGTACAGGCCGTTGCCTTCCAGCAGACGGCGCTGGCCGCCGACTGCCGTTTCCAGATTGTTCTCGATGTACGGCTGTCCCAGATCCAGGCGGGTGGCATTGCTCAACTGGCCGCGGTTGGGCGGATCATCGACGTTCCCCGACACCGACACGTTGCCGATGAACCAACTGTTGGCGGTGATGAATTTGACGATGACGCCGCCGTTGTACGGCTCGGCATCCACCTGGATATCGCGGTAGCGGCCGGTGGCGAAGAGGCGCTCCACGCTAGAGCGCACCACGGACATGCGCAGCGGCTGATCGCGCTTCAGGGGCAGCATATCGAAGAGTTCGGCGCCCTCCAGGGGCTGCTCCGCGGGCTCGAACCGGATGTTGACCACCGGCTGGCCTTCGTACTTCTGATATTGCGCCAGAAGGCTTCGGGGCTGCGCAGCCGCCAGAAGCAGGATGGAATAGGCGAGCAGCGATCGCACCAACCTCATGATAACCGATGAGGCCGGAGTCCTTTTTGCGGAATGGGACGGTTTCGAACAAGGGTGGGACAGACCATCGCTTTTTGTGGTCTGTCAAGCATCGCTAAAGCAAGAAAGCCGACAGACGACACAAAACGATCGTCTGTGCCACCACTTTGCTACCATCCGAATGCATGGACCCCTCCGATCGCGAGCGCTACTCGCGGCAAATCCTGTTCCCGGGAATCGGCGAACGCGGGCAGGAAGCGCTCTTGCACGGGCACGCGGCCGTCGCCGGGTGCGGCGCGCTGGGCAGTTTCCACGCCGCCGCGCTGGCTCGCGCCGGTGTCGGCCGTCTCACCCTGATCGACCGCGATTACGTGGAGCCCAGCAACCTGCATCGCCAGTGGCTCTTCGAAGAGGCCGATGCCGCCGAGGCCCTGCCCAAAGCTGCCGCCGCCGAACGGCACATCGCGCGTATCAATTCGTCCATCCGCGCGCGCGGCGTGATCGCCGATCTCACCAGTGCCAACGTGGCGGAACTGCTGGGCGATGCCGACGTCATCCTGGATGGCACGGATAACTTCGAGACCCGCTACCTGATCAACGATTTCGCCGTGAGCCGCGGCATTCCGTGGGTCTACGGAGCGGCCGTGGCGAGCTACGGCATCACCATGCCGGTGATCCCCGGCCGGACTGCGTGCCTGCGCTGCGTCTATCCGGACCCGCCAACGGGCGTGCAGCCCACCTGCGAAACCGCCGGCGTGCTGAATGCGATTGTCTCCGCCGTGGCCTCGATTCAGGTGGCCGACGCGCTGCGCATCCTCACCGGCGCAGAGTTGCGCGCGCGCATCACCACGCTGGACCTTTGGAAGGGCGGCGTCCGCCAGACGGATGCGCCGGCGCGCGACCCCGAGTGCCCCGCCTGCGCGCGCGGCGAGTTTCCGTACCTCGAGGAAGCGCGCCGCCCGCCGGAAAGCCTCTGCGGGCGCAACGCGGTGCAGATCTCTGGCAGGACGCGCCCCATCGACCTGGCGGCGTTGCGGGTCCGCCTGGAACCGCTCGGCCAGGTGCGCGCCAACGAGTACGCCCTGCGCTTCTTCACCGGCCCCTACGAACTCACCGTCTTCCCCGACGGGCGGGCGATCGTCAAGGGAACCAGCGACACCGGAATCGCGCGCAGTCTCTACGCGCGATATGTGGGGTAGGTTTCAGCTATCCCAAAATGATTCCTTGCTCGATAGCCGCTACCGCGCGCAGGAAAGGCGCCGGTGCGTCACGAGATGGATCCAAAGCATGGGGCGCCGCCTGGAATGGGTCATGGGCACTCCTGCCGGGCACTTCTACGGGAAGGGCGTTTATCCGGCCAAATGGCGGTTACGCGGTGCATCAGCGGACGGAAGCCGGCTCTGGCCTGGCATCGTCGCAAAATCGTGCCGGATTTCATTTTAAGGAATGGACGGAGTTGACCGATAGGGAACCTGAGGTGTTCACTAAGGCCTTGGGACACAACGTGCGAGCGGAGCGCCTAGGCGGCAGCCCTAGTCGGAAAATGTACCTGCTGTTGATCCGCGATGCACTGGCCTGCGTCGTCGCGAGCCTAGTCTTCTTCGCCGTGCTGTCAATGGAACTTCTTGCGGGCGCTCGCGGGTACACCCAGGGCGAGGCGCTATGGTCGAAGGGACAGAAGGGCGCCGTTCTGCTTCTTCACCGCTACGCGCATTCACGGTCCGAGACCGAGTATCGACAATACCTCGATGCTATCCGCGTGCCGGCCGCCTGCCGCGAGATCGGCATATTCTCATCCACGGATGAGCCTGGAGACGGGAGCGAAGGGACCCGCCGCCAGGACTCCTTTCCGATTTGATTTTGCGCCGTCCTCCGTGCCGACCAACACTAAGCCCTACAGGGCATCAAGAGCCGGGTCCGTTCTTACAACCCGAAAAACAGATTTTGTTACTCAGAGCGATCACTCGCTCTTCGAGATTAGCTTATGCTGTTTACTCTTAACATCGACCCGTAGGCGGTCACCTAGCTCAGCAAAGTTCAATTGGGCATGCTCTTCAGGTACGTCAAGTTCGGCTGCATATTGGCCTTCGCTGGCCTTCGGGCCGGACCTGGGTCCCCGAAAATCGTACGATTGTGGTAAAGGCACTCCTGCCGAAAGGATCTTGCCTTGGCTATCATATAATACGTTGATTTTCATGTTAGTTTCTCCTTTGGGTCTAACGTCCGTGATGTGTCACAGCCAACGAATTAGAATCTACTGGGCGCGACGATGACTGTCGGTCTGAATATCACGCCCGCGGTGCCATTGTTCTTCCAGTGCACCCAAAGAGTGCCACCTGTGGACCATTCCTCCACGATTTGGATACTCGATCCGGGAGGAGAGTCTGGAAGCGGGACCGCGCTCATCCGCGACCAGTGATTCCCGTCAAAAATCCAAGTGAACCACCACCAGGCATTCTGGCCAGGAGCAAGATATATGGTTCCCCATTCGTTAAAATCCACCTCGACGCTCATATTGTTCTCCTTTCTCTTTCGAAAGCAAGCGATCAGTCAGCATCCTCTTCGCGTTATGCAGTGAGAGAGCCCACTTCCATCCCTGATGCGATCAGGGACGTACTCTGCCTATAGCCGACACGCAAACCCAGCGCCCACAACAGCAGCGCCGTATTCTTGACAGGTGCAGAAAGCAAAGTCAGGAGGGTTGTCTATTTTCCCAAAGCAGACGTTCCGCACGAAACAAAGGGCATACAAACTACTAACGTGGATTGGTACGCCTTCGAATCATTAACAACAAACACAAATCTGAATGCTTCCTAGACAATACTCCCATCTGTCGAGTAGATCAACACCTTTTTGGCCCTCGTACAAGGTGAAAAAGTAAACGATCGTACCATTGCAGCCTCATTACTCGTCGCGCCGAACCTCGAAATCTTGTGGTAAGTCCTCGGCGGGGTTGCGGAAGCGATGCGCGCTTTTCACCCATAGCTCCTTGGATGGGCGCGCGAGAATTCCACTCTGGGCCTCCGCGACCCTGCTGGCGCGCGCCGCTGGACAAGGCTCCCTAAGCCAGACCTAGGTGCCTTGTTTGCGCATGGCCTGTGCCCCGGATCCGAAACGGAGGCGCCGGTGTTGGAGACGAGGGACGTCCGCCCGCGGATCGCCGTATCCGTTTAGGTTCTGGTCGCCATCGTCCGCAAGCGCCTCGGGCTTGCTGCCCGGTACTGATTATCAGCACTTCTAGCTGGTTTCGACGAATCCCGCTGCCTCAAGACGGCGCTTGACCTCGCGGAAGGGCTGCGGCTTAAGCCGCCCCGACCTCAAGCTCGATGGTGCGAACTTTTGGGGGACGCGTTGCCTGCGGCGGTTCGAAGTGCAGTTCCAGCGCTTCCTTCAGGTTGGCGAGAGCCTCTTCCTCGGTCTCGCCTCGAGTGGCGACGTCGAGTTCCAAGCACTGGGAGACGTACCACTTCCCTTCACGCCAGACTGTCGCCGCGAATGGTCGCTTGCTGTCCTCATTCTTTCGCAGGTAGATGGCGTTCGCACGCAAGGCACTACAGTACCACCACCGGATGGTAGAGATTCGGCAGCACGGCTTCGCCGATCGCCACCAGGTGGCCGGTCCGCGTCACCGCCTTGACATATTTCGAGGGCGGCCCC
>JADGNT010000522.1 GCA_017883345.1 Candidatus Solibacter sp.
GCGTTCAAAACTTCCGACACGGAACTGATGATGGGCACACCGCGGCGCGCCAGTTCCTGGTGGACGGCACTCTGCCGCTGCGCCAGTTGGCGGCGGTAGCCGTCGGCCGCGGCGGAATGCATCCGCTCGCGAGTCGCGAAGCGGGATGCAACCGGTTCGTCCTGTAGAATCAATGCGTAACGGTTGCGCGCATATTGGCCGAAGCCGGGCAAAACGGTGACCGAGGCAGCCACCAGAATCATCAATGTTCGTGAGACACGATCGACAGACATAATCTTCCAGACGTACAACCATTCTATTCGGGTTTCGTTTGATAAGGTGCGGCAAAATGCCCCGTGGGCTCGGCGAGGGGAAGAAGAATGCCCCCTGGAGAGGGGGCATGGCAGCCTAAAAGGCTACGCTACTTGAATCGCCGCTTATAGAAAAAGTCCAGCCCGAACAGGCCGTTTTCTTCACGCAGCGCTACTGCCGACCACTGCTTGGAGAACGCCCACTCCACCTGCACCACCTGCGGATTGCTGCTGGTCACGTTGGTGGTGTAGGTGAAGGTGATCGCCGGCGTCACCTGCTGCTCCAGCGTGAGCCGCGCCTGCGGATTGTTTTGCACGCCGGAGAGCGTGGGGTCGATGCGCAGCTTGCTCACCCCGAAAAAGCGCTGCAAGCGTCCCGCCACCGGATTGGCGATGGCCGAACCGAGCAGCGCCGAGGCCCCCATCTGCTGCCACGATTGCGGCTCCGAACTCTGCTGCGTGAGCAGCGACGGGTCCGAAGTCGGCGTCCTCCCCGTGGCCAAAAGCGCCACAATCTCGCTGAATTGCAGGGGCGGGTCACTCCGCGGCGTCAGCGTCAATTTGGTCAGCGGCCCGGAAACCGCCAGCGTGATATCGATGCCGCGCGCCTTGGTTTCCAGGTCGATATTCAGAATCGGCTCCACCTTCACCGGGTTATAGAACGCGATGCTCCCCTGGCTGAGCGTGTACTTGGTGCCGAAAAACGTCAGCTTGCCCTGCGTGATGTTGATGCGTCCGAGCACCGCCGGATTGCTCGCCGTGCCGCGCAGCCGCAGGTTGGCCTCGGCTTGCAGATTTTCCGTCAGCGAGCTTTCCAGTTGGATGTCGGGCGCGGTCTCGATCTGCACGTCGAAGCTCATGCCACCCAGCAGGCCCTTCCGCGCCGAAGGCGTCTGCACCGGCTCGGCGCTCTTGGCCAGGATCGAGCTGAAGTCGGATTGCAGATTGATGCCGGTGCGGAGCACGGTCACGGTGCCAGAGAGCATGCTGCTGTCCGACGTTCCGGTCAGATTCAGATTGGCATTGGCCACCGTGCTGACGCCCTCGGGATAGCGCACGCGGACCGCGCGGGCGCGGGCGTGCAGGCGGAAAACGAGTTGGCCGCCGCCGTAGCTGGCGAAGCCCGAGAGTTCGATCTGGCCGCCGCCGGTCTCGCCGCTCAGGCTCTGGATGGTGGCGCGGTCCTTGGTGAAGATCACCGTGCCGCTCGCCGCCGAAATTCCATTGGGCACATCCGCAATGTTGAACGCCGCCTTCTCGAACGTCATCCGCCCGTTGATCTGCGGATCGCTCAACGAACCGCGCACGGTGGCGTCGGTGGTCACCGCGCCCGAGGAGACGAAGTCCTTGTTGAAATCCTGTAGGAAGCCGAGATCCAGCTTGCCATCCACGCGCAGGTCGAGCGGGTTCTTCTGCTCCGTCGACACGCGTCCCGAAAGGTTGAGATCGGTGCCGCGCCCCACCAGGTGCGCGCTCTCCACGGTGACCGTGGAATTGGCGAAGCGTACCACGATCGGGCCGGAATTTTTCAACGTGAGCGCGTCACTGGTGACATTGCTGGCGATATCCATCTCGGGCGCGGGACCGAGTTGGAATTGCGGAATGCGCAGTTCGGCCTTCATCGCTTTCCAGTTCAGCGCCGGCCCCTCGATGCGCAGCACGCCTTCCACGGAACCCGCGAATCGTGCCGCGTCCGCGCCCTGCGCCTTGGTCAGCCAGGGCTTCAAGCGCGCCAGATCCACCCGCGAGAAACTCACCGTGGCCGTGCCGGGATACTCGCCCTCCAGCCGCCACTCGCCATCGCCCGTCACCACCGAGTCCGCCACGGTGGAATCCAGATGCGCGCGCAATGCCAGCCCCTGCGAACTGGCGGTGAGGTGCGCGTCGCCCAGCGGCTGGCCTTCGAGCTGCACTCCTTTGGCGGCGATATCGGCGTGCAGTTCGTCGATGCGGTACCCGGTCTTGGCGGTGGCTTCGAGTTCCACCTGCCCGCTGGCCGTCACTTGCAGCGTGCCTTTCATTCCGGGATGGAGAGCCGCGATGGCGCGGATCTCTTCCAGCGGCATCACGTTGCCGCTCACGTCGAAGCGCAGGCGGCCGGTATCGAAATGGCCGGGCTGGTGCTGAAAAGTTCCGCTCAATCGAACCTGTTTCGTCCCGGCCACCAATTGACCGTTGGTCACGGTCAGGGTGTTGGCGGCGTAGCCGGCGTGCGCCGTGAAGCGGTCGAACGGCTGGTCGCGCAACGTGCCCTTGAGCAGTTCCAGATCGGCCTGCGCACGCGGCGCCGCGATGGTCCCGTTCACTTGCGCCGAAGCGTTGAGCGTGCCGGTGACCGGCAGATTCTTGGTATGGAGGAGCGCGGCGAGGTCGGCCAGGGCGGCATTTTTCAGGGTGGCGGAGGCGGCAATCGGGCTGGTCTCGCCGGTCTTCCACTGGCTCAGGCCCACCGAGGCCTGGAACTGCGCGCGCAGCGGCCCCTGCGCGGCGCTCGCGTTCTGCACGCGCAGATAATCGGCGGCGGCCACCACGTCGGCCTCCAGCGAATCCACATGCTGGTCCGAAAAAGTGAAGTTGCTGGCGCGCAGGTGGCCCGCGATCCGCGGGTTATTGAGATCGCCGGTCACGCTGCCGTCGAACAGGACTGCGCCGAGCGCCTGGCCGCTGCCCAATTTCACCGGCAGGTTGGCGGCGCTCTGGCCCAGCGCGGGCAGCAGGTCGTTGAGGTCGCGCGTTTCCAGGTGCACCTTGAGCTCGCTGTTGATGGCGCCCGAAAAATCCACGCGCGAGTGCGGCAGGGTTAACGTGGACCGCCCCAGGTCCAAAGCGCCGCTGCGCGCGTTGTACGCCACCTGGATTTGCCCGCGCACGGCATCGCCCGAGGGCGCCGGCGCCAACGTGAGATTGCCGCCGGCGCGCAGATCCTTACCATTTTTCAGCGAGCCTTCCAGCGTCACGCCGCCGAACACCAGCGCGTTCCAGGGCAGCGGCTCGCTGGAGTACATGGCGACCGTGCGCCTGGCGTCCACGCCGCTCAATTCCCCGCTCACGGCGTAGCGGTCCAGTTGGCGCAGCCGCGCCTGGCCGCGGAAGGAGCCGCTCAGCAAGCTCAGCGCCACGCCGCCGATCTCGATATCCTTGTCGCGCAGGGTGAAGCTGCCCACCTGGCCCTGCACGGGTTCCCGCCGCTTGTCATGCGCGTAGAAGCCGGAGAGCCGCAGTCCCGCCGCCTCCACGCCCTTGGCACTCACCGACACCGCGCCATCGCCGCGGAAGTCCACCAGGCGCAGGACATCGTCGCGGTACTCCACTCCGCTATAGTGCAGGTTGCCCGCGAGCGCCAAGCCGTTGGCCGGAGTCCACTCGCCCGTGCCGCCCACCTGCGCGTTGCCGGCGCGCAACTGCGGAACGCGGAAGATGCGCGCCACGTCCGCCAGGGCCACGCGCGCCTGGTACTGAAAGCGCGCGCGCGGCGCGGCCAGGTCTTCCAGCGCGCCGTTGACTTCCACGCGGGTTGCGCCGGTGGCGATGGTTCCCGAGTCCAGCGCGATGCGGTTCTTCTCCATGGTCACCGCCAGGTTTACCGCAAAGGGCGCCGGACCGTAATCGTCGTAGCTCAGATACAGGGGCTGGATGGCCACGGTGCCGCGGTAGCGCCGGCCAAGCAGGTCGTACGCCAGGCGGACGTTCAGGTTCTCGCCGCGCACGGCGAACGGAATGCGGGTTCGCGCCTCCACCTCGAAGATGCCGCGCTCCAGGCTGAAGCGGCCGATGGCGAGCTTGAGAATGTCTTCCATGGTGGAACTCTTGCCGGTGCGCCGCACCTTCGGCTCGGGAACGTTGGTGCGGCCGTCGCCGCCGACGATCAAATAGATGCGCGGATCGGATACCGTCAGCGACTGAATATCGACATCCTGGCGCAAGATCGACACCAGTTTGATGCCTACCACCACGCTTCCGGCGCGAAACAGCGGCGGTTTGTCCGGCAGCTCCGTCCCGTGAAGCACGAATTCATGCACCTCCGCCCGCATGTGCTTCCAATCGAAGCGGAACGAGCCCACTGTGACGTGCCCGCCGGTGGCCGTTTCCACCGTGCCGACGATGAGCTGCCGCACCTTGTCGTAAAACCAGGGACTTTGCACCACGATGACCGCCAAGATGGCCGCCAGCACGGCCAGCGCAGTGAGCGCGCCC
>JADGNT010000523.1 GCA_017883345.1 Candidatus Solibacter sp.
CAGATCCTCGCCACCATTCGCCGCAACTGGTACGCCGTCATGCCGGAGAGCGTCAAGCTGGGCCGCCACGGCAAGGTTGGACTGCTCTTTGCCATCGTCAAGAGCGGCAACGTCAGCAAGGTGACGTATGCCTTTCAATCCGGCGCCGATTCCCTCGACAAGGCCGCCATCGCCGCCATCAGCGCCTCCAACCCGTTCCCCCCGCTGCCCGTCGAGTTTAAGGGCGACCGCGTCGTGCTCCAGCTCAATTTCGCCTACAACGTTCCCAAATGAGTAGCGTAGCCTTTCAGGCCGGGTGCCCTCTGGGCGGCCCCCATTCGTGGGGGCATTCTTCCCCCTTGACACTGCCGCAACCGCCCGCGCGTCTTACTTTTCCGACTCCGCCTCAGCCTCGGTCGCCGCGTCAGGCCCCGCCGCTTCCGCCTGTTCGATCACCTCTTCGGCCTCTTTGACCTTCCCGCGCGGCACCCTCACCTCAAACCCCAAGATTGGGTACTGCGACGCTCCTACCACCATTACGGGAATGCCATTCGACTCCAGAACTCCCCGGATCATGTCCGCTTCCATTTCGGCATTCACCGTGCTGGAATTCCACAGCGTGACCATATCGAGGGCATGCGACGTGAGCAACACGTCCTCGCCTTGTTGCTCTTCTTCACGTTCGGGATCTTGCGCCATGACTAGAGGATATCGCAGAATACTACTAAGGAGCCCTTTCACATGCCCAACGAATGCGCGGAAACAGACGAGTCCCAAAGCCAGGCGGCCAGCAACATCTCATGGTTTCTCACCGGCGCTTTCATTGGCGCCACGGCAGCCATCCTCTACGCCCCCCAAAGCGGCAAGCAGACGCGCCAGTACCTTTCCGACAAGACCCAGCAGGGCCGCGAAGCCGTCGAATCCGCCGGTCAGGACATCGCCGACGCCAGCAAGGACATGTTCGAACGCGGCCGCAAACTCGTCGATGATGCCGCCGACCTCTTCGAGCGCGGCCGCAAGCTCGTCAAAGGTTAACGGTTGGCGCCCGCTTTGGCCTCTCACAACGCCCAAGTGGGCGATTTCGCACTGACCTTGGTGCGCGATTCCGTCTATTCGCGGGATGGCGGCGCCATGTTCGGCGTCGTCCCTAAGACCCTCTGGAGCCGTAAGACCCCGGCCGACGAGCTCAACCGCGTCCCGCTCGCCTTCAACTGCTATGTCATCCGCACCGGCGATCGCACCATGGAGTCCATCGACACCCGCACGCACTGGCTGACGAAAGCCGTGGATGGAAACTGGCTCTGCGGATTCGGCCACGACCCCGGCATCGCCTTCACCGCAATCGCCCACGACCGCAAGACGAAATTCGCGTTGCGCTAAACCGCTCCGCCGTGAGGCTCTGCACCCAAAGTGTATACCGCCATAGTGTGCTTGCCCGCACATCCGCTATAATAATCGAGTCACACACAGCGCTGCCCGAATGAAGAGATTTTTGCTGATCCCTTTCGTCGCCGTTACTTTGCTGCAACTTGCCGGCATCGCCGCCCCGCCGGCGCAGCAGAAGAAGAAGACCAGCCGCGCGGCACCTAAGAAGAAGCCGAAGAAACTCCCCTACAAAGCCAAAGTCCCCGGCGTCGACCCCACGGTAGGCGATAACGTCGATGGCGACGACCTCGTCATCCGCCGCGCCGCCGTCGCGGCCCTGGGGACCTTCGCCGGCAGCGTCGTCGTGGTCGATCCCGCCAGCGGACGTATCCTCAGTATGGTCAACCAAACGTTGGCCCTCAAAACCGGGTTCGTTCCGTGTTCCACCATCAAGCTCGTCACCGCGCTCGCCGCGCTGACCGAAGGCGTGGTCAGCAAGAACACCAACATCATCACCGGCCGCTACGTCAGCTACAACCTGACCCAGGCGCTGGCCCACTCCAACAACCAATACTTCAATATCCTGGGCACCCGCCTCGGCTTCGACCGCGTTCACCACTACGCTGAAATGCTCGGACTCGGCGAAAAAGCCGGCCTCGATATCCCCGGCGAGCAGCCCGGCCTGCTCCCCCTGGAAGAACCCAAGAACGGCGGCGTCGGTATGATGACCAGCTTCGGCACCGGCATTTCCATGACGCCCCTGGAACTCGCCGCCCTGCTCGGCGCCATCGCCAATGGCGGCACCATGTACTATCTGCAATACCCGCGCACCCAGGAGGACGTCGAGCAGTTCACCGCCAAGGTGAAACATCCGCTCCAGCTCGCCCCCACCGGTATCGACGACATCAAGTTCGGCATGCGCGGCGCCGTCGATTTCGGCACCGCCCGCCGGGCCGGTTACGATGCCACCGAACCCATCCTCGGCAAGACCGGTACTTGCACGGATTTCCAGACCGCCAGCCACATGGGTTGGTTCGGTTCGTTCAACGAGGTGGGCGCGCATCAACTGGTCGTGGTCGTCATGCTCACCGGCGGGAGCAACGTCAGTGGCCCCATCGCCGCCGGCGTCGCCGGCAACATCTACCGCCGCCTCTCCGCCGAACGCTACTTTACCGCCGACACCGCCACCGCGAAAAAGAAGTCCGACCTTCCGGAAATCATTAGCACGATGCCCTGCTGCGGCATCGCCCGCTAGCTTAGGGACAGACCAGACTGTCCCAAGGCGCCGCCTTTGCGCCGCGTGGACAGCCCGGTCTGTCCCTGGGTTTGCCGGTCTCCCGGATTTGCCTTACCGCTTCCCCTTCGCCTTCAGCCACGCGATCAGCGCCGCCGGATCGTCGGAGATGATCCCGTCCACACCCGCATTCACCAGCCGTTCCCATTCCTCGGGCGTGTTCACCGTCCACGGCAGCACTTCCAGCCCCGCCGCGTGCGCCGCCTTCACCTGCTCCGCCGTGACCAATTTGGCGGCCGGCGACACAATCCCCGCGCCCGCCTCCTTCCCGATCGCCACGAAATCCTTCGCCGGCCCCTCGTACAGCGCCGAGAGCTTGATCTGGGGAGCCAGCTTCTTCATCGCAATCAGCGTGCGGAAATCGAAGGATTGCAGCACCACGCGCGCTTCCAGACGATGCTTGCGGATCGCCGCCAACACCATGCGCGCGAACTCTTCCGGCGGCGGCGTCAACTCCGGCTTGTCCACAAAACTCTTGGTCTCGATATTGAATAGAAACTTTCCCTTGGGCGCCAGCGCGAAAACTTCCTCCAGCGTCGGCATCTTCGTCCCCGGCACAGCCTGTTGCTTGGGGAACGAGGGATTCTGCTTCGCCCCGCAATCCCACTCGCGGACCTCGGCCAGCGTCAATTCGTGGATCACCGCCTTCTCGCGCGGCCCCGTGCAGACCGGCGCCTCTAACACCGGGTCGTGCGACACCACGATCACGTTGTCCTTGGTGACCGCCATGTCCAGTTCGAGCGCGTCCACGCCCTGCGCGATGGCGTACTCGAACGCCGGCAGCGTATTCTCCGGGCGCATCGCCCGCGCCCCGCGGTGTCCGTGCACCTGAATGGTCTGCCCGAACCCGCCGCATGCAATCATGCTCCACACCAGTAGCCTCTTCATCGCACACCAGTCTACCTTCCGTGTCCTTACAGCACAATGACACCCGCACTGTACCCGAATGTTCCTCCCTTTGCAATCGGCTACACTAGCGGGTGATATGGAAAGCCGTCTGCTGGCGCGCCGCCGCTTTCTGCAAATGTCCGCCGCGGCGTGCGCCGGCGTGAGCCTCGCCGCAGCGCCGCAACGCCCGCCCAACATCGTCATGATCTACGCCGACGATCTCGGCTATGGCGACCTCGGCTGTTACGGCTCCAAAATTCGCACGCCCCACCTGGACCGCATGGCGGCGGAGGGCATGCGCTTCACGCAATTCTATTCCGCCAATCCCGTTTGCTCCCCGTCGCGGGCGGCGCTGCTCACCGGCCGCTACCCCACCCGAACCGGCGTGCCCAACGTGCTCATGCCGGCGGATAAGACCGGTCTCGCCGAAACCGAGACTACCCTCGCCGCCCTGCTGAAACCGCAAGGCTACCAGACCATGTGCATCGGCAAGTGGCACCTCGGCCATCAGCCGCGGTACCTGCCGACGAAGCGCGGCTTCGACGAATACTTCGGCATCCCCTACTCCAACGACATGACCCCGCGGCCCCTGATGCACAACACCGAGACCATTGAGGAACCCGCGGTGCTGGAGACCTTGACGGCGCGCTACACCCAGCAGGCGCTGCAGTTCATCGAGCGCTCGAAGAACTCGCCTTTCTTCCTCTACATGCCGCACACCTTCCCCCATATTCCGCTGGCGGCGTCCGAGCGCTTCCGCGGCAAGTCGCCGCTCGGCCTGTACGGCGACGTGGTGGAGGAGCTCGATTGGAGCGTCGGCGAAGTCCTGGCCAAGCTCAAGCAGGAGGGCCTCGACAATCGGACCTTGGTGATGTTCTCCTCGGACAACGGACCCTGGTATCAGGGCAGCCCCGGCCAGTTGCGCGGGCGCAAAGGCTCCACCTAT